>NZ_JAQMIL010000017.1:0-132277 GCF_029990105.1 Bradyrhizobium sp. Arg237L
GGGTGCAACCGGCACCCGGCTTTCCCTGCGCCCTCTGTTCAATGAGAGGGTGAAACGAACGCAAAGCTCGGACGCAAATGCGCCGCGAGAATGCGGACACACATCCCTCCGCTGTTTGAAATTTGAATCAGACCTCACCCCGTCATTGCGAGCGCAGCGAAGCAATCCATAGTGCCCCTCGTGGAGACGTGGATTGCTTCGCTGCGTTCGCAATGACGAACTCGTCGTACCAGCATGCGCCGGGACGACGCCGGTGCCAGAGCGGTGCCTGCAATCAGCGCTTCGACTTCTTGGCCTTCTTTTTCTTGGTAGTTTTCTTGGTAGTTTTCTTGGACGTTTTCTTTGCCGACTTCTTGGCTTTCTTTGCCGACTTCTTGGCGGCCTTCTTGCCGGCCTTTCTGGTCTTCGTTGCTTTCTTCTTCCTGGCCGCCGCTACCTTCTTCGCCACTTTCTTGGCGGCCCTTCGCACCTTCTTCACGGCTGTCGTCGCGACTTCGGTGGTGGCCGTTGCGGCGGTGCCGAGCGTGTCGGTCACTTGATCGATTACGGGCTTGTCGTCGTCCATGTCATCCCCCAACAGTTGAACGAGAGCACAACGATAGCCGGATTCTTGAAAGCGTCAAATCGATGTCGCAGTCCGTGCACTCCGCACTTCGGCGTAGGCGGCAAGCGCGGTCGTTCGCTGGGACTGATGTCAGCCACCGCGGAGGCCGGCAGGGCAACGGCCTGCGGGACGTCGCCGGGAACTGAGGGGGCGCCGACCGGAGCTTCGATTGTCGGCTCAGCGCCGCTATTGCGCGGGCGTGGCGCGCCTGCGATCGAGCGCGACGAGTGCATCGCTCAGGATCGCCTTGATCCGGTCGATGCCCTGCGGATCGAGCACGGATGGATCAAGGTAGAAATCCAGCCCGGCCGTGCGCTCGACGATCACATCGCCTTTCGCGGTGTCGTCCAGCACGTTGTCGATGGAATAGGGGATCACCTCGCGGCTGATGCCCTTCATGGTGATCGCGGGCAGCGGGTGGGCCTGGATGATGTCCCTGGCCAGCGCAAAGGTCTCGTAGCTGACCACGATGCCTCCGGGCTCGGCGATCGATTGCAGCCGCGCCGCCAGATTGGCTTCGGCGCCGATGATCGTATAGTCCATCCGGTCCACGCTGCCGAAATTGCCGACATTGCAGTAGCCGGAATTGATGCCCATCCGCGACTTGAAGGGCTGTTCAATGCCGGCGGCGCGCCACTTGGCGTTCAGCTCCAGCAGGCGGCGCTGCATCTTCCAGGCCATCTGGACGCAGGCCTCGGCATCCGCCCGGTCCCCCCTGGTTTCGGGATCGCCGAAGAAGATCAGCATGGCGTCGCCGATGAACTTGTCGATCGTGCCGCCATGCTGGTGGGCGATCTCGGACATCTCGGTGAAATACTCGTTGAGCAGTTGGGTGATCTGCTCCGGCTGCAGCCGCTCGGTGGTGGCGGTGAAGTTCTGGATGTCCGAGAAGAAGATCGTCAGTTTCTTGCGCTCAGTGTGAATGGTGACGTCCTTCTGGCCGCTGAAGATGCTCTTGTAGATCTGCGGCGGGATGTAGCGCGATATCTTCAGCGACAGCGTCGCGAGGAAATCGTTGTTGGATTCGAGCTCGCGGTTCATGGCCCGGATTTGCCGGGCTTGGCGGCGCTGCATCATCAGGAAGGAGAGGCCGCTGATGCTGGCCAGCGCCAGATAGGCGAGCAGGTATTTGAAGGAGAACAGGTTTGCGGCGATCGGTTGTGTGATCGCGACCTCCTGGATGCCGCGGACGTCGCCCACCTTCCAGTCCGTCTTGGGGCTCTCGGGATGGGAGTTGTGGCAACTGACGCAGGCCGGGCCCATGACGACCGGGGCGACCAGCCGGACGCGGTCGCTGAACAGCGATGTCGTCGTGTCGACGATCTTCTGGTCCGGGTTCGTGCGCAGGCTCTGCAGCGAAGCTTTCTCGAACTCATCGAGCTGGTGCGGCGCACGGTTCTTGAACGGGAAGTCCGAGACGAAGCGGTAGGTGATGTTCTGCTGCTGCTCGCTGATGACCTTCCCGAGCTCGAGCGACAGCGTCGCCGGGATCGGGATCGCGCCCGGAATGGTCTCGTAGTTGTGGACCACCTGGGTCTGGCCGGGATGGGACAATATCCGCCCGACAACGTTCGAGGCGTAGTACGAGCGGACGCTGCTGACGAGCGAATTGAGATCATTGGCCTGCCGCCGGAGCGCGACTTCCGCGAGATTGGTCAGGTCGAGCCATACCGCGACCGGAAGGGCAGCGAGCAGCAGTGCAATCAGGAACCCTGTCAGGGCCGCGGAGCGTATTTGTCTGGGATTGCTATCCATCGCGATGATCCGATTCCTGCTCGTCCGCAGGCTAAACTTCCATTGCAACCATCGCCTGTAAAGCGCGGCCACGGAGCAACTTTCGTCAAATTGATGCGTAACTGGAGCGACTTGCCGCGGCGGCTGAAGGTGGGGGTGCCGGCAGTCGGTGACGGCCCTGGCTTAGGCGGAGAGGGCAATCCGGAGCGAGAAAATGCAATTCGGAACGGCTCCATCATGCCCGGCACAAGACCGGGCATGATGGTCGGATATCGATGGCGCGGGCGCTTACTTCGGTTGTCCGACGATGCGGATATAGGGCTTCGGCGCCTTCCAGCCTTCGGGGTAGATCGTCTTGGCTTCGTCGTCGCTGACGGAGCCCGCGATGATGACGTCCTCGCCCTGCTTCCAGTCGGCCGGCGTCGCGACGCGATGCTTGGCGGTGAGCTGCAGCGAGTCGATGACGCGCAGTATCTCCTGGAAGTTGCGGCCGGTGGTCATCGGATAGACCAGCACCAGCTTGATCTTCTTGTCGGGGCCGATGATGAAGACGTTGCGGACGGTCTGGTTGTCCGCCGGCGTCCGGACGAGGGGATCGCCGGAGGTCGAGGCGGGCAGCATCTCGTAGAGCTTGGAGACGTTGAAGTCGGTGTCGGCGATCATCGGGTAGTTCGGCGCGGCACCCTGGGTCTCCTCGATGTCAACAGACCATTTGGCATGGCGGTCGACGGGATCGACGGAAAGGCCCATCAGCTTGACGCCGCGCTTGTCGAATTCCGGTTTCAGCTTGGCGAGCGCGCCGAGCTCGGTGGTGCAGACCGGGGTGAAGTCCTTGGGATGCGAGAACAGGAGCGCCCAGCTATTGCCGATCCAGTCGTGGAATTTAATTTTGCCCTCGGTGGTTTCGGCTTCGAAGTCGGGGGCGGTCGCGCCAATGGGAAGTGTCATGGTTTTGCCTCATGCTATTGAAGTGGCTAAAGAAAATCTTTTCTGGGTGACCGGCGAGTATAGGCACAACAAGGGCTTAAGTGAACCACTGTAGCTAAAGTGAAATCATTCTCTTTTGTGACGGAACTCCAAGCAACTTCTTTTGATCGGCCCGCCTGCGGCGAAAAAACCCATAATGCCCGCAAGAGCACGGATTGCCGTGGAATTGCCTTTTATGGTCCCCATCTCCGCGGTCCGGTCTGCTAATAGGCGCGAACCGTGACAGCCGTCACAGCGACCAATTGGCAACTATGTACAAATGTCGAAACCCCGGTTTCGAATCGGTAACCACTCGTTTACGCCGGCATGGAAATGCTGGACTGAAATAAGGAACTGAGAAGTCTCGCTATGTCTGCCCCTAGTATCGAGGCGACCGATGCGGTCGCCCTGCAACCGTCCTGCCGTAAGACTGCCGCCCATGCCCTCACCATCGTACGCGATGGCGTGATCACCGGCGAAGGCCCCACCACCAAGGGCCGCATCCACTTTTCCCGAGCGCTCGATGCCGATGACGCCGCCTGGTGCGCGCGCATCCTCACCGCCTCCGCCGTTGCGCACCAGCCGGTGAGCCGGGAGGAGGTCGCGGCGTTGTTCGAGATCAACGAAGCCGCGGCCGAGCGCAGCGACGATGGCCGTTTCGACGACCTCCTGGCCAAGGCGGTCGCCCATCACGCCGCTTCGATGTCCGGCCTGCCGGTGCCGCCCCGCACGGTGGCGCTGTCGCCGGACACCGACATCGAGAGCTGGGCGCCCACTCACGCCGCCAATATCGACACCAAGGTGCTGGAGTGGATCGCGAGCCAGATGCGTGGCAAGCGCCGCACCAGCCACGCGCTCGCCGCGATGGTCGCCACCCTGGTCGGCGCCGCGGCGCTGCCGCTGGTGCAGTTGCCGAACGTGTTCGATATCGCGTTGGTGTAAGCCACCCGACCTCAAAAAGGGTACCGACGGCGGGGGCTATTTCCCCGCCGTTTTCTGTTTGCCGCTCTCGACGTCAAGCCCCAGCGTCCGCCCGGGAAAACCGGCGACGTCGAAATAGCGGGTCGACAGCACCCGCTGGAATTTGACGACCGTGCGCAGCCCGTTGCCGGCCGGCTTCGAGGTGATGGTGCCGTCGGCCATCTTCGGGACGATGCCGTTCGGGATCGCTTCCGACACCACCCGACCCAGCAGCCCGCCATTGGCGCTGGTGCGGAGGTCGAGCAGCTTGGCGATGGTCATGCCGACGTCGGCGTTGCTGACAGGAAGGGGATCGACATAGCCGGATTTGAAGTCGGGTCCGATCGCCGCCATGAAGTTCAGCGTGTCGCCGCGGCTGAAGCTGCCGTGCATGCCCTGGCCTTGGCGAAGGACCGTGTCGGCGACCTGGACCGAGCAGTTGGTTGGCTCCTCGCAGCCCGACGACCAGGAGCGGAAGTTGACCACGATCGACGGCGTCGGGGTCACCGCCTTGCCCCGCAGGTTGAGCTGGGAGATCGGCAGCGTGCCGGGGAAGCGTCCGAACCGGTCATCGACGAAGAGGCCGCTGACATAGTCCTGCTCCAGCAGCGCCTTGATGACGCGGCCAGTGAGCTTCTTGTCCCGGTTCGGCAGATAGACCAGGTCCGACCCGCCGTTGGTGGCCACGACAACATCGGGCTTGGTTGGATCCTGGCCGAGCACGCCGTTGCCGGCCTTGGGATGGGCGTTGTCGGCGACGCGCGCGTTCTTGTCGTTGGGATCGAACAGCGGCAGGTCCAGCGCCTTGGCGAGGTCGATCGCCAGGAAGCCCATCGGCAGGAAATCCTTCGGTGTATCGTCGTAGGAGATTTTGGCGGAAGGGCTGGTCTTGCTCTCCTTCGAGATCGTCGAGAAGCCATGGTCGGCGGAGACGATGATGTTGGTGGAAGAGGCGAGTCCGAGTTCGTCGAGCGCCTTGCGCAACTGCGCAAGGTTGTCGTCGGCGTTCTTGATCGCGGCCATCGAGGTCGGCCCGTTGATCCCGGGCGTGATCGTGTTGAGGCTGTCGCCCGTGTTGTGCTGGCTGCCGTCAGGGTCGCGCGACCAGAACACCAGCACGAACGGCTTGTTGCGGGCCTTGAACATCGGCAGCACGACCTTGGTGGCGACGTCGGCGAAATAGGCCTGCTGGGCGACATTGGCCACCGTGGTGCCCGGGGTCTTGGCGTCGCCGGCCTTGCCATTATCGCCGCGGCTGGGCGTCGTCAGCGGCAGGTTGGCCTTGGCGAGCCCATCCTTCACCTCCTCGGACAGGGGAACGCCGTTCTTGCCGCCAGTGGAATCGTCGAAGATGATGGTGTGCTTGCCGCGATCGGTGTGGTCGAACAGCAGCGTCGGGCCGACCTTGCCGATGGCCGCGGTGCTGAAACCCTTCTCGCGCGCCATCTTCAGGATGGTCTCTTCGTTGAGATAGTCGCCGTTGAAATGGTCGTCGATGTCGGCCAGCACCGCGTCATTCTCGATGAAGGGCACAACGGTGTCGCCCGCCGGCGCCGAAGAATAGCCGGTGTAGATCGTGTTGCTGAAAGTGCCGGTGTCGCCGAGATAGTGGCCGGTCGACATGGCCGAGCTGTTGGCCATGGTGAAGGTCGGAAACAGTGAATGCGAGTTCTTGAAGTTGACGCCCTTGTCGCGGATATCGGCCATCGTCGGCGCCGTCTGCGGGGTGACGATGCGGGAGCGCAGACCGTCGGGGATGAACAGGATCACGTTACGTGGCGTGTTGTTCTGGGCCGATGCGGCCCCGGCCGCGAGCGTGATCAAGCCTGCCGATAACAATGTTATTGTGCGGCGCATCTTCATTTCCCCCTGTCAGCAGCAACTTCCTGCGATCGATCGTCGCACCCGTTTAGTTTTGCTATATGACAGAATTGTTACATTTGGCCACGATGCCCGTCGAACTATCGAGTCATCGCTCCGAGCTTCGCATCGCGATCAGTTGTGTGCCGCCTTGGGTAGCCCGGCGCGCAGTTCGGCAGCATGCTCACCCCGCCGCCCGAACGCGTAGAGCGCTGGCAGAACGGCGAGCGTCAGCAGGGTCGCGCTGATCAGGCCGCCGATGACCACGGTCGCCAGCGGCTTTTGTACCTCCGCGCCCGTGCCGGTGGCGAAGGCCATCGGCACGAAGCCGAGCGCCGCCACCAGTGCGGTCATCACGACCGGGCGAAGCCGGGTGAGGGCGCCATTCTCGATTGCCTGTCGCAGCGGCATGCCGTCCTCATGGAGCTTACGGACCAGGCTCAGCATCACCAGGCCGTTCAGCACGGCGACGCCGGACAGCGCAATGAAGCCGACCGCCGCCGAGATCGAGAACGGCATGCCGCGAAGCCAGAGCGCGGCGATGCCGCCGGTGAGCGCGAGCGGCACGGCGCTGAACACCACCAGCGCATCGCGCGCCGATCCGGTGGCCGCCAGCAGCAGCAGGAAGATCAATGCAAAGCACGCCGGCACGACGATGCCGAGCCTCTGCCGCGCCGCCGCCAGGTTCTCGAACTGTCCGCCCCAACTCATCCAGTAGCCGGGCGGCAGCTTGACCTGCTGGCCGACCTTGGCCTGGGCTTCCGCGACGACCGAGCCGAGGTCGCGGCCGCGGACGTTGGCGGTGATGACGATGCGGCGCTTGCCGTTCTCGCGGCTGATCTGGTTCGGCCCCTCGGTGAAGGAGAATCGCGCCAATCGGTTGAGCGGCAGGCTCTGGACCGTTGCATTGGGCGTTGCCTTCGGCAGCGCCACGGGAAGGTTGCCGAGCGCCTCGAGGTCGGATCGCAAGCCTTCCGGCAATCTTACGACGATGTCGAACCGGCGGTCGCCCTCGAACACGACGCCGGCGTCCTGGCCGCCGACAGCGGCGCCGATCACATCCTGCACCGCCGCCGCGCTCAGACCGCGGCGGGCGATCGCGGCACGGTCGACCTTGATGTCGAGAACAGGAAGGCCGCCGGCCTGCTCCACCTTCACATCGGTCGCCCCCTCCACCGAGCGCAGGATCGAGGCCACTTCGTTGGCCGCTTTCAGCATCGGCTCGAACTCGTCGCCAAACACCTTGACGGCGATGTCGCCGCGAACGCCAGCCAGCAATTCGTTGAAGCGCATCTTGATCGGCTGAGTGAACTCATAGACATTTCCGGGAACGCGATTGACCGATCTTGCGATCTGCTCGACCAGTTCCTCCTTCGTCATCGAAGGATCCGGCCATTGATTGCGCGGCTTGAGCATGATGAAGGTGTCGGACGCGTTCGGCGGCATCGGGTCGCTCGCGACCTCGGCCGTGCCGGTCTTGGAGAAGACGAAGGCGACCTGCGGCAGACGGCTGACGGCGTTCTCGACCGCAAGCTGCATCGCCTGCGATTGCGACAGCGCGGTGCTGGGAATCCGCAGCGCATGCATGGCGATATTCTTCTCGTCCAGCGACGGGATGAACTCCTGCCCGAGGCGCGCGAAGCCCGCCAGCGCGGTGGCAAACAGTACGGCCGCCGTTGCGATGACAGGCAGCGGGGCTGCAATCGCATAGCGCAACAGCGGCCGGTATAGGCGCTTCAAGGCAGCAACCAGCCTGCTTTCATGCTCCTGGACGCGTCCGGTGACGGCAATGGCGATCGCGGCGGGAACGAGCGTCAGCGACAGAACGAATGCCGATGCCAGAGCCAGGATCACGGTCACGGCCATCGGCGTGAACATCTTGCCTTCGACGCCGGTGAAGGTGAGGAGCGGCACGTAAACCAGAAGGATGATGGCCTGCCCGTAGAGGCTCGGGCGGATCATCTCGACCGCGGAAGCGCGCACCGTGGCCAGCCGCTCGTCGCGGGAGAGGGGACGCCCGAGGTCGCGCTGCCGCTCCGCCAGATGGCGCAGGCTGTTCTCGGTGATGATGACGGCGCCATCGACGATCAGGCCGAAATCGAGTGCGCCCAGGCTCATCAGATTGGCGCTGATGCGGCCCTGCCACATGCCGATCGTGGTCATCAGCATCGCCACGGGGATCACCAGCGCGGTGATCAGCGCGGCGCGAAAATTGCCCAGCAGGACAAACAGCACCGCCATGACCAACAGCGCACCCTCGCTCAGATTGGTCGCAACCGTCCTGACGGTGGCATCGACTAGTTGAGTGCGGTCGAGCACGGTCTTGACCTCGACACCGGGCGGCAGCGTCGGCGCGATCTCGCGCAGCCGCGCGTCGACCGCCGACGACACAGTGCGGCTATTGGCGCCGATGAGCATCAGCGCCGTGCCGACCACCACCTCGTGGCCGTTCTCGCTGGCGCTGCCGGTGCGGCTCTCGCCGCCGATCGCAACGGTGGCGATATCGCGGATCCGCACCGGAACGCCGCCGCGCGTGGTGACGACGATGGCGCCGAGCTCCTCCATGTTCTCGATGCGGCCACCGGAGCGCACGACAAAACCCTCGCCGTTCTTTTCAATGTAGCGCGCGCCGCGGCTGACATTGTTGGTCTCGATCGCGTTTGCAACATCGGCAAAGGTCAAGCCGAGCGCGATCAGCTTCGCCGCATCCGGGTGGACCTGGTACTGCTTGAGATAGCCGCCGATCGTATCGACGCCGGCAACGCCGGGAACGGTCTTGATCTGCGGCCGGATGATCCAGTCCTGTACCGTGCGCAGATAGGCGTTCTTCTCGATGTCGCCTTTGAGCCGTGCCCCGTCGCTGGTGACAAAGCTGCCGTCGCGCTGCAGGCCCGGCGCGCCGTCGGCTTCGACCGGTTTGTCGGCGAAGCGAACGGTCCACATGTAGATCTCGCCGAGCCCGGTCGAGACCGGACCCATCCGCGGCTCGATGCCTTGCGGCAGGCGCGCGCGGACCTCGGCCAGGCGTTCGGTGACCTGCTGGCGCGCAAAGTAGATGTCGGTGGCTTCGCTGAAGACCGCGGTCACCTGTGAAAAGCCGTTGCGCGACAGCGAGCGTGTGCTCTCGAGGCCAGGCGCGCCGGCGAGCGCCGTCTCCACGGGAAAGGTGACCTGCTTCTCGATTTCGAGCGGCGACAGCGCGTGGGCCGCGGTGTTGATCTGCACCTGCTTGTTGGTGATGTCGGGCACCGCGTCGATCGATACCCTCGTCAACGCAAAGCCGCCGAGCCCCATGACGACGGCGCAGAGCGCAACGACGACCCAGCGACGATGAATGGAGAAGCCGATGATGCCCTCAATCATGGCCATGCTCCGCTTCGGCCTTTTCCAACTCGGCCTTGAGCGTGAATGTGTTGGCGACCGCGATCGTCTCTCCGGGCGAAAGGCCGCTCACGATCTCGACGTCGTCATCATCCTCGCGACCGGTACGCACCTGTCGCGCCTCAAACCCTTCGGCGTTACGCACGAATATCGTGGCGTTGCCCTTGACGGTCTGAAGCGCTTTCTTCGAGACGATCACCTTGGAGGGCTCACCGCCGAGCGGCACTTCCGCGGTGACGAAAGTGCCGGGCCTCCATCGGTGATCCCGGTTCGCCAGGGTTGCGATCACGCGGGCGTTGCGGGTCTCGCGATCGAACAGGGGGCTGACAAAGATCACCCGCGCGACCGCTTCGTCGTCGCTGCCGATGGCGCGGATCGTGACCAGTCCGCCCTCGTGCACCGCGGCGATGTCTTCCGGGGAGACCGCGAGATCGACCCAGATATCGTCGAGATTGACGATGACGAACAGCTCGCTTTCCTGGCCCTCGCGGCCGATCAGCCCACCGAGGTCGACGCGCCGCTCTGAGACGCGGCCCGAGATCGGCGCACGCAAATATTGTTCGCGCAGGCTTTCCGGCGGCTGGTTCGGGAGGTCGACGATCTCCTTTTCTGAGAGCCCCAGCGCGAATAGCTTTTGCCTGGCGCCGTCGAGCTTGATCCGTGCGTCATTGGCGGTGAGCTGGATCCGCAGGAATTCGTTTTCTGACATGGCCCGGCTTTCGGCCAAGCTCTTTTGCCTGTTGTAGAGCGTCTGCTGCAGATCGTTGGTCAGCCGCGCGGCGAGGTATTCGCTCTTGGCGTCCGCCACGTCCCGGCTTTCGATGACGGCGACGATCTCACCTTTTTCGACACTGTCGCCGAGGCGCTTGCGCAGTTCGGCGACCGTCGCCAGCACGCGCACGGAGACGCGGCCGACGTGGTCGGCGTCGGGGATAAGCGAGCCCGGTGCCAGGAAGTGGCGTTTGAGCGTACCGCCCGCAACCGGCGCCAGCCTGATGCCGGCATTCCTGATCTGCTCCTCGCTCAGCGCGATGTGCTCGGTGCCGTGATCCTCGCTTTCGGCCTTTGCCGTTCCGGTCGTCGCCGTTTCCTGCTGCGCTGGCGGCCAATGCGACCAGGCCGCGATACCAAGGCCGCCACCGACGATGATGCCGGCAACGAAAAGAAGAATCCGTCTCATTATGCCTTCCCCACCGCGCACGGGTCCAGGCCCGGCGCTGCTGCCATAGCGACGCGTTCAATCAAGGCCCGCTGCCGGGAGGCAGCGCAGCCGGATCGGTCATGCCGATCGGATCAGGCGCGGGGTGGCTTGAAGGGACAGAGCGGTTCGGCCGCTTCGGGGGCGCGCATGGCGAGAAAGCGATAGGCGTGCGCAGCGTATTCGATCGTGACCGACGTGTCCTGCGGTGCCACGGTCGATACGTGGGTCAGGCAGTGGTCGCCGTGGGGCAATGCTGGATGGACGGGAGCCTTGTCGGTGGCATCACCGGCGAGTTGCGCGATCGACAGCGCCGGTATTGCATCGTCGCTGTCGAAGCCGAGACCGTGAAAGAAGGACAGCACGAGCGCCAACGAGATCAGTCCCGCAAGCAGGCTACGCCATCGGCGTGACGGGGCCTTGCGGGTCGAACAATCCGGTGCGGCGAAGCGAGAGTCCATGCCGCTAGTTAGCGTTACCCCAGCGCCGATTCAAGGCAGGAGATTTCTGAATGCTATAACGTTACCCTTTCGCCAGCAGCCCGCTTGTGCCTCGTAACGCCGAATATGACGGCGCGACGACGGCGTCGCGCAGTTTCGGGCGATTGTGAAGTCAGTGCCTCCAGTCGCTGCGGCGGATCGCCTCGCTTATGGCCGGGCAGGCCGGGATGAAGTAGAACGTCCCTAAACAGCCGGCTTCGCGGAGGTGAGGGAAATGCTCGCACGAATCGTGGTCGCAACTCTTCTCATGATCTCCAGCGCGTTCGCGCAGGAGCGCTCAATCACGGTGGCATCGACGACATCGACCGAGCAGTCCGGACTGTTCGGTTTCCTGTTGCCGCGCTTTACGGCGGCGACGGGGATCGGTGTCAAGGTGGTCGCGGTCGGCACCGGCCAGGCGCTCGACATCGGACGGCGGGGCGATGCCGACGTGGTGTTCGTGCATGATCGCCCGGCGGAGGAGAAGTTCATGGCCGAAGGATTTGGCGTCAAACGCCAGGACGTGATGTACAACGATTTCGTGGTGATCGGCCCGAAGGCGGATCCGGCGCACATCGCTGATGGCAACGACGTCACGGAAGCGCTGAAGAAGATCGCCGCCGCGAAGGCGACCTTCGTCTCGCGCGGCGACCGCTCCGGCACGCACCAGGCCGAATTGCGGCTATGGAAGGAGGCCGGCATCGACATCGCGACGGCGAAGGGATCCTGGTATCGCGAGATCGGGCAGGGGATGGGGCCCGCACTCAACATGGCCGCATCCGACAACGCCTATGTGCTCTCGGATCGCGGCACCTGGCTATCGTTCAAGAATCGCGGCGATCTCGCGATCCTGACCGAGGGCGATCGGCGCCTGTTCAACCAATATGGCGTGATGCCCGTCAATCCGGCCAAACACCCGACCGTGAAAGCCAGAGATGGGCAGGCCTTCGTCGACTGGTTGATCTCCGCCGAGGGGCAGAAGGTGATCGCCGACTACAAGGTCGGCGGCGAGCAGCTATTTTTCCCCAACGCGTCCGACTAGCAGGAACGCGACCGTGCTCACGGTTACGCTGAGGCCGAGCAGGATCAGGCCAAGCCCGAGCGCCAGTGGCAACTCGCCCTTGCTGGTTTCTAGCGCGATCGCGGTCGTCATGGTCCGGGTGTAGCCGCGGATATTGCCGCCGACGATGATGATGGCGCCGACTTCGGCGATGGCGCGGCCGAAGGCGGCAAGAAACGCCGTCAACAACGAGCCGCGGCCGAGCGATGACAACACCGCCATGCTGCGCAGGCGCGACATGCCATCGGTGCGCATGAGGTCGGCATATTCCGCCCACAGTAGCGAGACCGGACGGTGCACGAGTGCGACCACGATCGGCGTGGCGAGGATCGTCTGCGCGACAATCATCGCGCTCGGCGTGAACAGCAGTCCGGCAAAGCCGAGCGGACCGGAACGCGACAGCAGGAGGTAAAGGGCCAGTCCAACCACCACCGGCGGCAGGCCGAGCATGGCGTTCGCCAGCACGATCGTGGCCTGCCTGCCCTGAAACCGGCTGATCGCGAGCAGGACGCCGAGGGGCGCGCCGATCAGCAGCGCGAGCAGGCTCGCCGTCAGGCTGACGCGCAACGATAGCAGGACGATGCCGATCAGCTCAGCGTCAAGGCTGGCGATCAGCGAGAGCGCCGTCGCCACCGATTGCGTGAAATCATTCATCCTGCTGCGCGCTTGGCCGCCCCGGTGAGATCGCCCGAATGAAGATTGCCGGCTGGCACCATCTAGCAAACACCTAAATCTCTCATAAACTGCGTAACGTCCAATACCGCACAAGCAATGTTGCGCGGGCGAAATCTGGTAACGCTCAGAAACAAAGTTCCATGTTAACCGGCTGATAACTCATTTTCCTAACGCCCTCTTGGGTTGTGTCCCCTACAACAAGCGCTTGTAGGGGCAGGGAAATGTCAGACAGCTCGGCCAAGAGCGATATCTTGCAGAGCCGGTGGTGGCCGAAATGGGCCGCCGTGGCGCCACTGCGATTGAGCGCAATCCAGTGGCTCGTGCTGTGCGCGGCAGCACTCGTGGCCGCGATCGGGCTCGGCACCGGGTACCTGGCGCTGCAATTCCGGGAGCGCGCACTCGATCTTGCCGAACGCGAACTCTCCAACACGGCGCTGCTGCTGTCCCGCCATTTCGATCAGCAGCTCTCCGATCTCCAGCACGTGCACGATGATGTCGTCGCCAACATGCGGGCGGACGGGGTCGATACGGCCGATCAGTTCGAAAAGATGATGTCACTGCTGAGCGCGCACGAAATGCTGCGCACCAGGCTTGCGGCGCTGCCGCATGTTGGTGGTCTCAATCTGTTCAATGCCGAGGGATGGCTGATCAATTCCTCCGAGATGTGGCCGGTGCCCGACCTGAACGTCAGGGATCGGCGATATTTCAGGGAGTTTACCTCCGGCAAGCCGACACCGGATGTCATCGTCGAGCCCGCGGTGAGCCGCGTCACGGGCAAATGGACGACGCTGTTCGCCCGCAAGATTGTCGACGGCAACGGCGCTATCATCGGCTTTTCCAGCCGGGGCGTCGAGCCCAGCCAGTTCGAGGATTTCGTCGCCTCTCTGGCGCTGAATGGCGACACAATCATCTCAATGATCCATCGCGACGGCACGGTGATTGCCCGCTATCCCAAGGATGATGGGGCGATCGGCAAGAGCGTAGCCGGTCTCCCGTCATTCCAGAAGGCGCTGACGCTTGACGGAAATATCTCGGGCCGCTTCAGCACTGAAGATGCCGAAGACAAGATCGGGGCGGCTCGACCGCTCACTCATTTTCCGATCCTGATCGTTGCCACGACCAGGACCTCGACCGCGCTCGCCGACTGGCGCGCGCAGACGAAACTGCAGTTCAGCGCTGCGATCCTGGCGATCGTCGTCGTCATCGTCACGATCTTTCCGATCGTGAGACAACTGCAGCAACAGCATGAGGCGGCGCGCCAGAAGCTGTCGGAGAAGAGCTTTCATCTCGACACCGCCATCAACAACATGACCCAGGGGCTGTTGCTGTTCGATGCGTCGGGGCGGCTCGTGATCTGCAACCAGCGCTATCTCGATATGCTCGGCGTGTCGCCTGACGTCGCCAAGCCCGGATGCCACCTGCGCGACCTCGTGCTGCACCGTCAGTCGATCGGATCCTTTATCGGCGATGTCGAGGAATACTGCGCGCACTTCATCGGACCTAACAGCAGCGAGATCGGCGAACGCCACTTCTCGACGCAAGACGGACGAATTATCCGAATGATCTTCAAACATTCGCCGGACGGGGGCTGGGCCACGACGTTCGAGGATGTGACCGAGCGGCGCCGGGTCGAGGCGAAGATCGAACATCTCGCCCATTACGATCCGCTGACCAGTCTGCCGAACCGGACGCTGTTCCAGCGCCACGCCGAAGGCTTGCTGCTCGAAACAGCCGATGTGCAGTTCGCGATCCTCTATATCGATATCGACGAGTTCAAGCGCATCAACGATTCGCTCGGCCATTTGATCGGCGATGAATTCCTCAAAGGTGTCGCCGAACTGTTGCGGCAGTCGATCGGACCGGAGGATTTCATCGCGCGGCTCGGCGGGGACGAGTTCGCCATCGTGCAGCGCGGCATCGCGGCGGATGTCGATGTCAGCGCGCTGGTTGAACGGATCTATCAGGCGCTGCGGACGCCGTTCGATTGCCATGGCCATCACTTGTCCGGCGACGCCAGCATCGGCATCGCGGTCGCGCCGCGGGATGGTACCGATCTGCTCGCCCTGTTGAAGCGCGCGGACCTTGCGATGTACGCCGCCAAGGCTGCCGGTCGCCGCACCCACCGTTTCTTCGAGCCGGAGATGGAGAAGGAGGCCAAGCTCCGCCGCGAGCTAGAAGCCGATATGCGCACTGCGCTGGTCGAAGGCGGGTTCGAAATCCACTATCAGCCGCTGGTCGATCTGCGCAGCGACGAGGTCACCGGCTGCGAGGCGCTGGTGCGCTGGCGGCATCCGGTGCGCGGCATGGTGTCGCCGGCCGAGTTCATTCCGGTCGCCGAGGAGACGGGCCTGATCGAGGAGATCGGGCAGTGGGTGCTGCGGACCGCCTGCACTGAGGCTGCCACCTGGCCCGCTCATGTGCGGGTGGCGGTCAACGTGTCGCCGATTCAGTTCAAGTCGGAAGCGTTGTCGCTGAAGGTCGCGGCGGCGTTGGCCGAGAGCGGGCTCGATCCGCGCCGCCTCGAGCTCGAAATCACGGAGGCCGTGCTGATCGCGGACGATGATGCCGCGCTGGTCGCGCTCAACCAGCTCCGCGCGCTCGGTGTTCACATCGCGCTGGATGATTTCGGAACCGGCTATTCTTCGCTGCAATATCTGCAGCGCTTCCCGTTCGACAAGATCAAGATCGACCGCAGCTTCGTCAAGGAAGTCACCCGCAATAGCTCGTCGGCGTCGATCATCCGCGCGGTGGTGAGCATCGCGGCCGACCGCGATATGATCACGACGGCGGAAGGGGTCGAAACCGAGCAGCAGCGCGACACAGTGCACATGCTGGGCTGCACCCAGATGCAGGGTTATCTGTTCAGCGCGGCGCGCACGGCACGGGAGATCCGGGCGATGCTGGCGTCCGAAACGGCTGAAGTGGAGGACGCCGCCTGATCGGCGAGGTTTCAGCATTCGTGCCGATCCTCGCCGTAGCCTGTGATGAGCCGCAGCAGCCGTTCGATAGCAGCGCCGATCGCAAGGCCGGCAACGACATCGCTCAGCCAGTGCGCGAGCAGGACGACGCGTGTCAGCACAAGGCCTCCACCGATTGCCCAGACGACATTCCGCTTTGCCGGCGGAAGCACGGTTGCGGCTGAGGCGATTGCGCCGACGTGAATCGCGTGGCCTGACGGAAAGGCGTCCTCAGGCTTGCCGGAGAACGGGACGCCATGCAGGTGACCTCGGGCTGTCCGTCGATCGGGCCGCTCCTGGTCGAATACCGTTTTCAGCACGTGGGGCAGGACGGCCGTCACGATCGTGGTCAGGAGGACGTGGCTGCTGCTGCGACGCTGCTTTGCGTCCTTGTTGCGCGAATAAAGCCACCAGCCCAGCGCAAGCGCGCAGATGACGTGCTCGTCCGCGCCCCAGGTCAGCAGCTCGGCGGCCCGCTCGGCTGTCGGCGTCGTGTATTCCGACACGGTGTCGGCGATTGCCTTATCAGTGTGGGTTGGCTGCACCCGAAGAAGCGCCATCAGATTCTCCCTTGCAGATTACAACCTCCGACAGCCGTGATGGTTTCGCGAGCGCACCCCCTCGTAGGAACCAAAATTCCGGCCACGGGTTTGCCGCTCACAACCCTTACGAGAGGCAAGGACCATGAAGAGATCGATCGTGGTGGCGGCAGTTGCCGTCGCCTTTATTTCCACCTCGGCAGCCGCGCAATCGGTCGGCGAGAAGACCGGCGTCAATTCGGTATTGGGCGTCGCTCCCTCGACGGCCGATTTCGTCAAGGAAGCGGCGACCAGCGACATGCTGGAGATCGAGGCAGGCAAGCTCGCCGAGCAGAAGGGCAATGCGGAGGAGAAGAAATTCGCGTCCCAGATGATCGCCGATCACACCAAGACCAGCAGCGAGCTGAAGGGCCTGGTCACGAGCAGCGAGGGCGTGCAGATTCCATCGGGCCTGGATTCGTCTTCGCAAAGCAAGCTCGACAAGCTGCGCGACACCAAACCGGAGAACTTTGCAAGTCAATATAACCCGATGCAGGTGAGCGCCCACAAGGATGCGGTGTCGCTGTTCGAACGCTACGCCAAGAGCGGCGACAATCCGAAGCTGAAGGATTGGGCCGGCAACACGCTCCCGACGCTGCGTCACCATCTCGAGATGGCGCAGGCGCTGGACAAAAATCGCAAGTGACGGCGCGGCGTCACGGCTTGCGGTGATTGCCGGTCCATCGCACGATCAGCGGCAGAGCGTACCAGAATCCGATTAGCACGAGAAAACTCGCCGCCGCGTAAGTGGCGGCGAGTTCGCGGTTGGTGATCCTGCCGAGCACGACATAGCTCTCTGCGGCGATGCCGGCAGCCAGAAATAGCGGCGCCACTGTCACCAGCGCGGAGGCAGTGCGAAGAAAGCTCGCAGAATCCGCGCCACCATAGGAAAGCCGGTGCAAGGAAGCCGGCGTCATCAGGAGGATGACATTCATGGCGACAAGGCCGAGCGCGACGGCATGCACGATTTTTGCCGTTTGCGGCATTTCTTCAAATCCGCTGGTGAGCATGGCGATGAATTGAAAGCCGAACAGGGCTTGCGCGCCGGGGATGATGACGCGCGCTTCGGTCAGCAACTGGTCGACCTTTGTCGCGAGCGGGGTTGTTCCTCCTGAATCGGGCATTAGGGGTCTCTGCCGGTGAAACAGCTCCAATCCGAACCATGCAAAGCTTGATGCGAGTACCAGCGCTAGTCCGCTTGTGAATCCCGCAAGCCAGCCGAAATGTCCCTCGATCACCACATAGGTGGCAACTCCGAGGCTCAAGGAGAAGGGAACCAAGCCGGCGGTCGCATAGAGCGACGTCGCGCGGACCAGGCGCTTCGACGAAGAACCTTGCTCGACCAACCGGTGTTCCATTGAGGGGACGATCAGGAGCCCCAGCGAAAGCGTCTGCAGCGCAAGTCCGACGGCGCAGAGCATTTTCGACGCGGAGGAGAGCGCCGGAAACCCGGTCTGGAAGAAGGCCTGGAATTGAAAGCCGAGCAGGACCTGGATGCCCAGGACGAGCAGACGGGTTTCGTCGAGCGCCGTCTTGACCTTGCGATCCAGCTTCTCGGACACAGTGGCCGCACTCCTTTCTCGCCGCGCCGGAACCGTCGCCGATGTCATGTTGTTAACGCGACATGTCATCTAACGTTCATGCAGGGCGGGGTGCGACATGACGGCGCCGGACGTCCGCCAGGGGATGCCGCCGGTCAAATTGCCGCGCGAGGAGTTCGCGCGACGCTATCGCAGCCGTTTCGTCGATCCCGCTTTCGGGCCGCTGCAGCGGGAGATCGACGCCATCATCGACGCGGCGTGGGATGCCTACAGTCATTCGCGCAAGTCGCCGCTGACGCGCAAAGCGGGGCCGGGCTTCGCCGATCCGGAGTACGAACTTGCGGTGGATTGGCTTGCTGCGCGCGAGGCGATCCTGGCGGCGCAGCGGCGCCACGACGATGCGGCGGAGAGACCGCGCATCCTGATCATCAACGGCTGCTCGCGCAGCGAGCATACCTGTCCCGGTGAAATGTCCAAGAGCTGGCGATTGGTCAAGCTCGCCGAGCCTGTGTTCGTCGAGATGGGACTTGCCGTCGACATTCTCGATCTCTCGCGGCTGGCGTCCGAGTACGGCAAGCAAATCCATCCCTGCAAGTCCTGCGTCTCGACTTCGCCTGCGCTCTGTCACTGGCCCTGCAGTTGCTACCCGAACTACGCGCTTGGCCAGACCGACGACTGGATGAATGAGATCTATCCACTATGGGTGGCGGCGCATGGCATCCTGATCGTGTCGCCGGTGAATTGGTATCATGCGCCGACTGGGCTGAAAGCGATGATGGACCGGATGGTCTGCGCCGATGGCTGCAATCCCGATCCGACCTCGACCCATGGCAAACACGCCGATGAAGCCAAGGCACTCGAGTTGAAGGGCTGGCCTTATCCGCGCCATCTCGCCGGCCGCTACTTCGGACTCGTCGTGCACGGCGATTCCGCTGGCGCGGAAACGATGCGACGGTCGCTATCGGATTGGCTGACGGATATGAGGCTGATCTCGATCGGCCGAACCGGCGAGCTCGACGGCTATATCGGCTACATGGGGCCTTACGCGACCTCACATCAAGCGCTCGATAAGGATAGCGCGTTTCAGGAAGAGACCTTGAATGTTGCGCGCGCGCTCGGCAACGCCGTGAAGCTTGCGCGTGAGGGCAAGTTGCAGGATCCGGCGGCGGGGCTCGTCGAGCCGAATCCGAAATAGCGTCCGCGTCGGTTCCCGGGGAGGCCGGATCAATTCGCCGTTGCGCAGGAACGATGTTCGGCATTGTCGATTGGTCGGCATCTCCCATGCACGGCGACGGAGTTTCCCATGGACTTGAAAGGCAAGAAGATCGCAATTCTCGCAACTCACGGGTTCGAGCAGTCGGAACTGGAAGTACCGCGCGATCGGCTCAAGAAGGCTGGCGCCGCCGTCGACGTGGTTTCGCTGGCCGCGGGCGAGATCAAGGGCTGGGACATGAAGGATTGGGGCCGGCCGGTGAAGGTCGACAAGACGCTCGACCAGGTCTCCGCGTCCGACTACGACGCGATCGTACTGCCGGGCGGACAGATCAATCCTGACCTGCTGCGGATCGAGCCGAAGGCGCTGAAGTTCATCAAGGATATATTCGACGCCAAGAAGGTCGTCGCGGCGGTCTGCCACGCGCCCTGGCTTCTGATCGAAACCGGCATCGCCAAGGGGCGGCGGATGACCTCGTACAAGTCGATCAAGACCGACGTGATGAATGCCGGCGCCAAGTGGGAAGATTCCCAGGTAGTGACCGACCAGGGCGTGATCACGTCCCGCAATCCCGGCGATCTCGAGGCCTTCAGTGCCAAGATCATCGAGGAGGTGAAGGAAGGCCGCCACGCCCAGCGCAGCGCAGCCTGACGAAGCGAGCCAGCCGATGCGAAGCAAATTGGTCTCAGACGAGCCGGGTGCGCAGGTCCATGTCGTCATCCTCGACACCGGCGAGGAAGCGTTCGCGGCGCTGACGAAGTTCGCCAACGAGGCGAGGATTTCGGCGGCGGCGTTGACCGCGATCGGTGCGCTCGAGCGGGCGACCGTCGGCTGGTTCGATTTCGGCTCGAAATCCTACCGGAAGATCGAGGTCAACGAGCAATGCGAGGTGCTGAGCGCGATCGGCGACGTCGCGATCGGCGATGACGGCAAGGCCAGCCTGCACGTCCACATCGTGCTCGGGCTGTCGGATGGCTCCACGCGCGGCGGCCATCTGCTCGCGGGCGCGGTGCGGCCGACGCTTGAGGTCGTGCTGACGGAAACGCCGGCAAAGCTGCGCAGGAAGAAGAGGGCTGATCTCGGCATCGCCCTCATCGATATCGCGGCCAAATAGAAGGAGACGCGCTCAGATTGATCCGCGATCTGCGATCGCTTTCCGTAAGATGCGCGACAGCGACTCGACCGAGTAGGGTTTCTGGATCAGCTCGAATCCGCGATGCGCGTTTTCGGCGAGCACGTTGCTGTATCCGCTGGTCAGGACCACGGGCAGCCCGGGATAGCGGTCGCGGATCACGCTGGCGAGCTCCACGCCGTTCATGCCGGGCATGATGACGTCGGAGAATACGAGGTCGGCGGAAAACTCGTCTTCGGACAACAGGGCAAGCGCCGCATTGGCATTCGCCACGCGTTTGACCGAGTATCCGAGATCTTCGAGCAACTCGGTGGAGAACTGCCCGACCTCGTCATTGTCCTCCACGACGAGGACGCGATAGCCGCGGCCCGTGGTTGCCGGCTCGCTGGCGATGGCTGCGGCGGATGCCGCATCGGCCGGTCGTGCTGCCTGCGGCAGATAGATCGTGAAGGCCGCGCCTCGTCCGAGCGTGCTGACGACATCGATGTCGCCGTCGGACTGCTTGGCAAAGCCAAATGCCTGGCTCAGGCCAAGCCCGGTTCCCTTGCCGACTTCCTTGGTGGTGAAGAACGGCTCGAAGATCGATTGCAGATGATCGGGCGCGATGCCGGTGCCGGTGTCGGCCATGGTGATCGCGACAAAATCGCCGCGGCGCGCCGGCTGGGCGCGCAGGGCAGGGATGCCCCGCACCTTCCGCACCGTAATCGCGAGGCGGCCTTCGCCGTCCATGGCGTCGCGGCCGTTCACCGCGAGATTGATCAGCGCGGTCTCGAATTGGGCGATGTCGGCGATCGCAAAGCAATCGGGGGCGTCGATCTCGACGTCGATCTGGATGCGCGCGCCGACCAGCGGCCGGATAAGCTGGGTCACGCCCTCGACCTGCGCGCCGACATTGAAGACCTGCGGCTTCAGCGGCTGGCGGCGGGCGAACGCCAATAGCTGCGCGGTCAGCCTGGAGGCGCGCTCCACCGTCTCGGAGATCGCGTCGATGTAGCGATGCCGGCGCTCTTCGGGCAGGTCGCGGCGGCGCATGAAGTCGGTCGCGGAGCGGATGATGGTCAGCAGATTGTTGAAGTCGTGGGCCACGCCGCCGGTGAGCTGGCCGACGGCTTCCATCTTCTGCGATTGCCGCAGCACCTCTTCGCCCTGGCGGCGTTCGGTGATGTCGACGGCTTCGGCCACGGCGCCGATCACGGTGCCGTGCTGGTCGCGCAGCGGCCGCATCGCGAAATCGAAATAGCGTTCGCCGACCGGAAGCCGCAGCATCATCTCGGTCTTGACGTCGTCGCCCTTCATGACCGCCACGAAGGCGTTGCGGACCAGCTTGGGCAAGTCGTCGGTCGCGGCGAACCAGGGCGTTTCCCAGAACGGCTTGCCGATGGCATCGCGGGCCTCGGCGCGGATGCCGGTCAGTGCCGTCCGGTTGGCATCGAGCACGTCGCCGTGCTGATTGAGCAGCACCTGATACTGGTGACTGGTCTCGAAGATCGCGCGCATTTGCGCTTCGCTGGCCTCGAGCTGCGCGGTGCGCTCGGAAATACGCAATTCGAGCGTCTCGTTCAGCCGGCGCAGCTCGATCTCGGCCTGCTTGGCCGCGGTGATGTCGTGGGCGACCCCGATGAAGCCGATATGGTTGCCGGTCGGATCCCAGCGCGGTTGCGACTCCGACCTGAGCCAGCGCCATTCACCGTCGGCGCGCAGATAGCGCGCCTCCAGCACGAAAGGCTTGAGCGAGGCTTCGCCCGCGATCGATTCCTGCACGATGCGCGACACGTCGTCGGGGTGCAGTCGCTTGCGCCAGTCGAACTTGATGGCTTCTTCGAAGGGAAGGCCGAGGAAATCGATATAGGCCCGGTTGGCGAAGGAGCGGGTGCGGTCGAGTTTGGTCACCCAGATCGGAACCGGCGCGCTGTCGGCGATCAGGCGGAAGCGCTCCTCGCTTTCGCGCAGCTTTTCCTGCGCGAGCATGCGTTCGGTGATGTCGATATGGGCGCCGACCAGACGGAGTGCGCGGCCGTCGCGGTCGCGCTCGATCTCCCCGATGACGGCGATCCACCGGGTCTCGCCGTCGCTCGGACGGAGGATCCGGTATTCCGCCACGTAATCTTCGCTCGTCCCGGCCAGGGCATCGAAGAAATGCCTGATCGCGCGCTCACGATCCTCGGGGTGGATGCGGTCGACCCAATCCTCGTGGGTCTCGTTCACCGCATCCCACCCCAGCCCATGGACGATCAGGTATTCCGGCGAGCGGCGGTTGCGGACGCCCTCGCGGAAATCGACCTCGACGCCGCCGACGCGGCCGATACGCTGGATCCGGGCAAGCTCCGCCTCGCGCTCCTGTAACGCGCGATGGGCGCGGTCGCGTTCGCGCGCAATTTCTTCCAGATGCTGGCGCAGCCGTTCAGCGGCGACCGTCTCGGGAAGGACGTTCATAGGGTCTGGCGACATCGGGGCGGGCGACCTCTTTCCGTAGTCTCACACAACGGAAGAGGGCTTGCCAGCGTCATTTGGCCTTGGTGCCGGGCCGGCAGTTGTAGGCCCTGCGGAACCCCGCGGCCTGCGCGTCATCTTCCGAGCAGAACCAGCGGTCCGGCTTGGTTAATCCAGGGTAACTGCGGCACGCCTGCAAATGATAGATGCCGATATCGCCGGTGACGCGGGCGCGCACGGCGAACTTGCCCTTGATGTTGCAGCTTGCAGGCATCGGGAGATCTTCAGGGAAGAGCACGTCGCGGATCGCGCGATCGCGATCGGCGGGGCATGATGCGCCCAGCAGCACGCCCTCCTGCTTGCCGCGCCGGAACTCCTGCGGGGCAACGAAGCAGCCTTTCCACATGCCCTGGCGGTCTTCCCTGGCGCGCGCCTCCTCAGGCTTGAAGCGGCCGGTGGCGGATGCCTCGACATTCAGGGCAAAGCCCCGCTGGACCATCACCTCGCTGAGGCTGGTCGGGTCGCCTTCGATCTTGCACACGCCGAGATGTCGTTTCTCGTAGGTCGGGTCGGGGCCGAGATCGTCGCAGCGGACCTGACGGTCGCCGATCAGCTTCCTCAACTGGTCACGGGCCTCGATGCCGCAGGTCCAGCTCTCGGCATGCTCGTCGATGCACAATTGGTCGATCGGCGGCACGTCGATGCCATCGAGCCGGTAGGTCACGTTGCCGAGCTGAAGCGTGCTGCCGTCCCTGACGGTAGCGTTGGCGGCGAAGCCTTGGCTCGCTGGAAGGGCTATCAGGATCAGCCCTGCGATCAATGTGCGTAATGGCATGGTCTGCATCGATGGGATGGCGTGCGGGGGAAAGGGTTCTAGATCATGATCCGATTGGACGGAATCGGATCATGATCTCATCTTTCTTGTTTGAGCATGATCTTTTCGGAAAACCGGTTTCCACTTTTCCGGATCATGCTCTAGCACGAACCCCTCGCGAAGCTATTCCGGGTTGGGAAAAAGCCGCCGGAACCGGTCGACAGTGACCGATCCGTGGTTGACATCAGAGAACAAAAAGAGAACATTGATATCCGTCCCGCATCCCGGAAATCGCCAGATGTCCTCTCTTCCCAGTGCCAGCACCGAGGATATCGACACGTTGGAGGCTGCCGTTGATGAGGCGATCGCGGCCTGCGGCGGGGATATGCGGGCCACCGTCCGCGCGCTGATCGTGGCCAACGACTATCTGGAGAACGAGGTCAGCGAGCTGATGAAGGCCGTCTCTCGCGCCCATGTGCGTGGTAGATTTAATACCTATTCGGGTTGATGGCTTCGGGAGCCGGGCGCAAGCCGGCTGCCTCCATATAGACCGTTGCCTCTCCTGAGTTTTCCTGTACCACGTCAATTGAGACGCCCACCGCCCGTACCACATTGCGGGCGAGGATCCTGCCCAAACGCTCAAGCAAGAAGAACATGTTCAAACGAATCCTGATCGCAAATCGCGGCGAGATCGCCTGCCGGATCATCAAGACTGCGCGCCGTATGGGGATTGAGACGGTAGCGGTCTACTCTGAGGCCGACCGCGATGCGTTGCATGTCGAGATGGCCGATGAGGCCGTGCTGATCGGCCCGCCGCCGGCGGCGGAGAGCTATCTGTTGATCGACAGGATCGTCGACGCCTGCCGCAAGACCGGCGCGGAAGCCGTCCATCCCGGCTACGGCTTCTTGTCCGAACGCGAGGCGTTTCCGCGCGCGCTGAATGAGGCCGGCATCGTCTTCATCGGCCCCAACCCCGGTGCCATCGCCGCGATGGGCGACAAGATCGAATCCAAGAAGGCGGCGGCGAAGGCCAAGGTCTCCACCGTGCCCGGCCATCTCGGTGTCATCGAGGACGGCAAGCATGCGGTGCGGATTGCCGACGAGATCGGCTATCCGGTGATGATCAAGGCCTCCGCGGGCGGCGGCGGCAAGGGCATGCGGATCGCGCATTCGAAGGCCGAGGTCGAGGAGGGCTTCAACCTCGCGAAGGCCGAAGCGAAATCGTCGTTCGGCGACGACCGCGTCTTCGTCGAGAAGTTCATCGTCGATCCCCGCCACATCGAGATCCAGGTGCTCGGCGACAAGCACGGCAATGTGATCTATCTGGGCGAACGCGAATGCTCGATCCAGCGCCGCAACCAGAAGGTCATCGAGGAGGCGCCGTCGCCGCTGCTCGACGAGACCACGCGCCGCAAGATGGGCGAGCAGGCGGTCGCGCTGGCGAAAGCGGTGAACTACGACTCTGCCGGCACGGTCGAGTTCGTCGCCGGCCAGGACAAGAGCTTCTACTTCCTGGAGATGAACACCCGCCTGCAGGTCGAGCATCCCGTCACCGAGCTCGTCACCGGTATCGATCTCGTCGAGCAGATGATCCGCGTTGCCGCCGGCGAACAGCTCAGCCTTGCACAGAAGGATGTGACGCTGACGGGATGGGCGGTGGAATCGCGCGTCTATGCCGAGGATCCGTTCCGCAACTTCCTGCCGTCGATCGGGCGGCTGGTGAAATATCGTCCGCCGGCCGAGAAGAGCCAGGACGGCGTCACCGTCCGCAACGATACCGGTGTCCAGGAGGGCGGCGAGATCTCGATCCATTACGATCCGATGATCGCCAAGCTGATCACGCACGCGCCGTCGCGGGCGGCGGCCATCGAAGCGCAGTCGAGCGCGCTCGATGCCTTCTATGTCGACGGCATCAGGCACAACATTCCGTTCCTGTCGGCGCTGATGAACCATCCGCGCTGGCGCGAAGGAAAGCTCTCCACCGGCTTCATCGCGGAAGAATATCCAAAGGGATTTTCGGCGCGTCCGCCGGAGGGCGAGATCGCACGACGGTTGGCGGCAGTGGCCGCGGCGATCGACCACGTGCTCGGCGAGCGCAAGCGGCAGATCTCGGGCCAGATGAATGGCCGACTGGTGCAGCGGGAGCGGCGTCGCGCGGTGTGGCTCGACCGCGAGGAGATCGCGCTCGATGTCGCGCGCGAGGCCGACGGCGTCGCGGTGCGCTTCATCGCCAGCGATGGGCTGCCGGGCAATCCGCACAACCTGGTCTCGAACTGGGTGCCGGGCGAGCCGGTGTGGCAGGGCACGATCGACGGCCAGTTCGTGGCGATGCAGGTGCGCCCGATCAACAACGGCTTCCGCCTCGCGCACCAGGGATTTGAGGTTTCGATCTACGTCTTCACCGAAGCCGAAGCGACGTCGGCGCGTCTGATGCCGGTAGTGTCGGCCGCCGATACCGGCAAGAAGCTTTTGTGCCCGATGCCGGGGCTGGTGGTGTCGATCGCGGTCAGCGAAGGGCAGGAGGTCAAGGCCGGCGAGACGCTTGCGGTGGTCGAAGCCATGAAGATGCAGAACGTGCTGCGCGCCGAGCGCGACGGCACGGTGAAGAAGATCCACGCCGCGCCCGGCGCAACGCTGGCGGTCGACGCCCTGATCCTCGAATTCGCGTGAGGCATGATCCGGAACGTAGACATCAGTTCTCCGAAAGGATCGCACCGAAGCTGAGATAGAGAGAATTTCCATGACCTTCCGCGCGCGACGCGAAGCACTGCGTTCGATCCTTGCGGGCACCGGCTGCGTCCGACCGGGCTCGGTCTATGATGCGACGTCGATCCGGATCGCCGAGGATCTCGGTTTCGAGGTCGGCATGTTCGGCGGCTCCGTTGCCTCGCTCGCGGTGCTCGGCGATCCCGATATCGCCCTGATCACGCTGACTGAGCTTGCCGAGCAGATGCGGCGGATGTCACGGGCTTCGGCTCTTCCTGTGCTTGTCGATGCCGACCACGGCTATGGCAACGCGCTCAACGTCCGCCGCACCGTGCAGGAGCTCGAGGTCGCCGGCGCCGCCGGCCTCACCATCGAGGACACCTTGCTGCCGCAGGCGTTTGGTCAGGCCAAGACGCAACTGATCCCGCTCGATGAAGGTGTCAGCAAGATGAAGGCCGCGCTCGACGGCCGCAGCGATCCATCGCTTGTCATCATTGGCCGCACCGGCGCGGTGTCGATCACCGGCCTTGACGATGCGATCGCGCGAGCAAAGGCCTATGAGGCCACCGGTGTCGATGCGCTGTTCTTCACCGGCATCAAGGTCAAGGCGGAGCTGGAAGCGATCTCCGCGGCAACGACACTGCCGATCGTGCTTGGCGGTGCGCCGGAGGAGATGGCCGCGCCGGATTATCTCGCGGGCCTGCGCGTGCGGATTGCGCTGCAAGGCCATGCGCCGTTCGCAGCGGCGACGCAGGCGGTCTACGAGACGCTGAAGGCGCTGCGCGAGGGCGCGTCGCCGAAAAGCCTGAAAGGGCTGCCATCCCCGCAACTGACCGGCCGTGCGATGCGCGAGGCTGAGATGAAAGCGCGCAGCAGCGAATTCCTCGGACTGAAGAAGTGAGCGACACGATCCGTCATGTCATGATCCGCGGTCGCGTCCAGGGCGTCGGCTACCGCGCCTGGGTCGAATACGAGGCGCGCGTGCGCCGACTCGAGGGCTGGGTGCGCAACCGACGGGACGGCAGCGTCGAAGCGGTGTTTGCCGGGCCCGAGACCGTTGTGTCCGATATGATCGCCGCGTGCCAGCGCGGACCGAGCGCGGCGCGTGTCGATGCCGCGCAGCACGATGCCGGCAGCCCCGATCTCCTGAACCTGCGCGACGCAGGCGAGGGTTTTTCGGTCCTGCCTACGGTATAACCACCATAAACTGGGGACGCCATTGGGCCGCCGCGGTCGTCGGAGGTTTGGCGGGCGCGACCTCGCTGACGGCGTCTCGTGACGACTTCAGGGCGTAGGGCGAATTCTAGACAGGGTAGCGTACCGAAAACGCCCTTGCCTCCATGAGCACAGGCATAAGCCCTCGCCCCCTATCGGTGAGTTGATATTCGACGCGCGGCGGCTGCTCGCCGAAGTCTCTTCTCTCGATCAGGCGATCATTCTCCAGCTCCCGCAGGTGCTGTGTGAGCATCTTCTGCGAAACGCCCGGCATGTCCCTTTTCAACTGCAAGGTCCGCAATGATGGCGCCGCGTAGAGGCGGAACAAGATCGGCAGCTTCCAGCGTCCGGTGATCATTCGAAGCATTCTGGTGACATGTGCGACAGAACCGTCGGGGCCAAGGCAAGCTGACCGCTCCTCGTGTCCTATGGGCACTTTTAAGTGCGTAATTGTCTCGGTCATCGTTCCGTCCATTCTATGAGCCGTCGACTTCAAGGTAGGTGCTCGGCAATGGATTTGAAACTGGACGGAAAGGTCGCGCTCATTACCGGGAGCAGCAAAGGCATAGGAGAAGCGATAGCCAGAGGGCTCGCTCGCGAGAAGACGATCGTCGTCGTCCACGGACGCGATCGAAACCAGACGGAGAGGGTCGCTCACGACATCTCCGCGCAGGGAGGACATGCTCATGCCGTGGTCGGAGACCTCACTGTTGACGATGAAGTGTGGCGCCTGGTCGATGAGGCACAGGCCCTGGCCGGCCCGATAGACATCCTGGTCAACAATGCCGGCGGTTCAGGCGATGCCGAAGACTGGACGAACAGTCGCCCAGCTTCTTGGGCGTCCGCCTACGACCGCAACGTCCTCGCCGCCGTGAGGGTGACTACCCGGCTGCTACCGAGGATGCAGGCAGCCAGGTGGGGACGTGTCGTAAACATTTCCAGCCTAGTTGGTTTGATGCCTCCGGCCTCCAGGCCCGACTACTCCGCCTGCAAGGCGGCGATGAACGCCATGACGGCGTCGATGGCCAAAGCCGTTGCGGCCGATGGCGTGACGGTCAACACGGTGTCGCCTGGCACGATACGTAGCGCCAGGCTGGATACCCGGTTCCGCGAGGTCGCAGCAGAGCGCGGGCTTGCGGACGGCTCTCCATGGAAACTGATTGAACAGACCGTCCTGCCCATGTTCGCCCAGGTACCCGTCGGCCGCGTCGGAACACTAGAAGAGATAGCTGATGCCATCTCATTCCTCGTCAGTCCCAGAGCGGGATACATAACCGGTGTCAACCTCAGGCTCGACGGCGGGATGCTGCCTAGCATCTAGTGGGTCGCATCTGACATTTGATTCCCGGCAGGGATTCCTCCTGAGCCTGCCCATCGGACCGAAGCGGCAAAATCCCGCCGGGCACCGGTTGACACTCGCTCCGTTTTATCAGATATTTCTGTCATGACAGAAATAACCGGCAAGAGAAAACTTCCTCCCGCGGTCGAGCGCTTCATCCTGCATTGGGGCGACATGGGGGACGAGTGGGGTGTCAACCGCTCGGTCAGCCAGATCCACGGCCTGCTCTATCTCGCCGAAGCGCCGATGACGGCGGAGGACATCGCCGACACGCTCGGAATGGCGCGCTCGAACGTCTCCAATTCGCTCAAGGAGCTGCTTGCCTGGAACCTGATCCGCCGCGTGCCGATCCTCGGCGACCGGCGCGATCATTTCGAAGCGGAAACCGACATCTGGGAAGTCGCAGCGCGGATCGCCGCAGGCCGCAAGGAGCGGGAGATCGATCCGGCGATCGCAGCGCTTCGCGCCTCCGTGTCTGACGCCGCCGACGATCCCACGATCAGCCCGGTCGCGAGCAAGCGGCTCAAGGAGATGCTGGCTTTCACGGAGCTCGTCGACCGCTGGTACAGCCAGATGCTCAACGTGCCGCGTCCGCGCCTGGTCGCGCTGATCAAGCTCGGCGAGAAAATCGTGAATCTGCTGCCGATAGGAAGAGCCAAATAGGCAAGCAAGTGGGAGCATGCGATGGCGTCAGCAAGGATATCCAGCCTCAAGACATCACCGGCTTCCAACGCAAGACTGCACAACGACAACAGGTTTCGTGCGCTGCTCGCCGACGAAGATTGGGGTCGGCTGCCGGCCGCGGTCTGGCGGCGCTTCTCGAAGCGCCTCGCCGAGGGCGGGACCATCATCTATGTTGGCGAGATCGATGAAGTCACCTTCAATCGCGCCGGCTGGTGGCTGGCGCAGGCGGCGCGCCTGATCGGCGGGCCGCTGCCGACTGGCTCCGAGACCGGCGTCCCGGCCATCGTCACGGTGACCGAGGATGCCGCCGCGGGCGGCCAGATATGGAGCCGCATCGCCACGCGCAGCGACGGCTTTCCGCAAGTCATTCACTCTTGCAAGCGCTTTGCCGGCCCGACGGGGCTTGAGGAATATGTCGGCTGCGGCATCAGCATGGCGCTGAAGATATCGGTCGCGCAGGACGCGCTGGTGTTTCGCAGCACCGGCTATTCGCTGCAGCTTGGTCCCTTCCGATTGCCGCTGCCGGAATGGCTCACGCCGGGCGATCTCACCGTGACCCATCGCGATCTCGGCGGCGATGAATTCCGCTTCACGCTCGAGATCATTCATCCCCGCTTCGGCATGCTTATCCGTCAGTCTGCCGTGTTTAGGGAGGCCATGCCATGACGCCGCTGCTTTGGACCCTGATCGCCATTCAGATCCTGATGGGGGTGTTCGACACCTTCTATCACCATGAGTTCACCGAGCGCCTGGCGTGGCGTCCGTCGCAGCGTTTCGAGCTGCAGCTCCACGCCGTGCGCAACATGTTCTATGCGCTGCTTTTCCTCATTCTCGGCTGGCTGGAGGTGCACGGCGTTTTCGTTATGCTGATTATTGCCGTGCTGGTCGCAGAAGTCGTCATCACGCTGATGGATTTCGTCGAGGAGGATCTGAGCAGGAAGTTGCCGGCGAGCGAGCGTATCAATCATACGCTGCTCGCGATCAATTACGGCGCCATCTTGGTCCTGCTGCTGCCGGTCCTGATCGGCTGGGCGATGCAGCCGACCGGGATCAAGTCGGCTTACACGGACCTTCTCAGCATCGTGGCCGCGGCCGCCGCTGTCGGCGCGGCGCTTTGCGGCTTGCGCGATTTCACGGCCGCCAGACGCCTGGCGCGCATGGCCGTCGCGCCCGCGCGCGAGCTTGTGACGGGATTGCCCGGCCGGCAGACCGTGCTTGTCACCGGCGCCACCGGCTTCATCGGCAACCGGCTGGTCGGAAGCCTCACCGCCGCCGGCCATCAGGTCATCGCGCTGATCCGAAATCCGGCGAAGGCGGAGCTATTGCCGCCGCCGATCACGCTGATCACGAGCCTCGATCAGATTCCTGCGGAGACCAGGATCGACGCCATCGTCAATCTCGCGGGCGAGCCGATCGGCAATGGCCTGTGGACCGAGGCCAAACGTCGCGAGATCCTTGCCTCGCGGATCGATATCACCGGCGACGTCGTGAAACTGATCGCGCGCCTCGAACGCAAGCCCGCCGTCCTTGTCAGCGGCTCGGCGATCGGCTGGTACGGGCTGTGGCAGGACCAGGTGCTGACCGAATCGGCCAAGTCGCACGCCTGCTTCAGCCACGAGCTCTGCGAGGCCTGGGAGAAAGCGGCGCGTTCCGCAGAAGAATTCGGCGCCCGCGTCGTCTGCTTGCGGATCGGCCTGGTGCTCGGCACCGACGGCGGCTTCATCACGCGCATGCTGACGCCGTTCGAGTTCGGGCTCGGCGGGCCGCTCGGTTCGGGCAGGCAATGGATGTCCTGGATCGAGCGCGACGATCTCGTCCGCCTGATCGCCCATGTGATCGCAAGGCCCGATCTCTCAGGTCCGATCAACGCGACCGCGCCGATCCCGGTGACCAATGCCAAATTCACCGAAGAGCTTGGCCGCCGGCTGCATCGGCCCGCGATCTTTCGCATCCCCGCCGGCCTGCTGCGTCGGGTCGGGGGTGATTTCGCCAAGGAGCTATTGCTGGGCGGCCAGCGTGTGCTGCCCAACAAGGCGCTCAGCAACGGTTTTGTCTTCCGCCACGAAACGCTGCGCAGCGCGTTCAAGGCGATCTTGTGAGGCCGTACGCGGCCCGGTGCTAAGTCGTCTCTGGCAGCCGCGCCTCGGCTGCGCCAAACACCTCAGCAAAGGCTTGACGAAGCGCGACGTCGACGTCAGGGAGCGTCACCGGCAGGCCGAGGTCGACCAGGGAGGTGACGCCATAGCGCGGGTCGACCACGCCGCAGGGCACGATCGCGGAGAAATGCGCCAGATCCGGCTCGACATTGATCGCGATGCCGTGGAAGGACACCCAGCGCTTCAGCCGCACGCCGATGGCGGCGATCTTGTCCTCGAATCCCGGTCCCTTGTCGGGCCGCTTGACCCAGACGCCGACGCGATCCTCGCGGCGCTCGCCGCTGACATTGAAGGCGCCAAGGGTGCGGATGATCCATTCCTCCAGCGAGGCGACATAGGCGCGTACATCCGGCCGGCGCCGCTTCAGGTCCAGCATCACATAGGCCACCCGCTGGCCGGGGCCGTGATAGGTGATCTGCCCGCCGCGCCCGCTCTCGAATATCGGGAATCGCGCCTCCAGGAGGTCGCCGGCCTTGCCGCTGGTGCCAGACGTGTAGAGCGGGGGATGCTCCAGGAGCCAGACCAGTTCGGGCGCTTTCCCGGCCGCGATGTCGGCGACGCGTGATTCCATCGCGGCGACGGCGTCAGGGTAGGGCACTGGGGCATCCGAAATCCGCCATTCCACGGCTTCGCCGCCGTCTAGCTGCGCGAAAATCGTCAAATCAAGGTCTTGGCGGACATTAACCATTGGCTAACCATCACGTGGTCAGGTGGAACCACAATCTAATCCCGGTTTGGCGGTTCAAAAGTGCCTACCCTCGATAAAGTCAGTGTCGATCTCATGGTGGTGCTCGGCACCACCACGATGCCCATCCACCAGGTCATGCGGCTCTCCCGCGGCGCCATCATCGAACTGGATGCCACGGAGGCCGACGAGGTCAAGATCCTCGCCAACAACCTGCCGATCGCCAGCGGCGTGGTGCTGGTCGACCGCAACCGGATCGCGGTCGAGGTCAAGCAAATGCTGCCGAAATCCCCGGATGTTAGATAGTTGATAGGCCACTTACCGGCTTGTCCCCCACCTTCCGATTTGTTACATCCCGCGCCGTCGATCCGGCGGCGGGCCTTTGGGTTCCCTCCGGCATCCCGGGCGCTCGTGGCGGAATTGGTAGACGCGCTGCCTTGAGGTGGCAGTGAGTAAAATCGTGGGGGTTCGAGTCCCTCCGAGCGCACCATAAACCCACATTTTCCATTGAAATCCTTACGCTTTTTTCCGGGTGTTACCCGGGAATGTTACCACTCCGTTCCCGTGCGGCGTTCGCACGTTGTTCGCTTTAGGTGCCCATAGAAAGTCGTCAAATGACTGGCTCTGATCGAACGCGATGATCTTTTCCATACCACTGACGCCGAGCTTCTCTCGATTCGCCTGAGCGATGTAGTGCGCGGGCATTTTCGGATCGGTCCAGCCGAACATGGCCATCATCTGGCTCTCGGTGCAGTCGGCGTAAGCAGCAACTTCGGCGCGGGCTTTGCGCACTCCATGGCAGCTCTTCTTCGGCTCGTTGACGCCGGCCAGGATCACGTATTTCTTGAACTTGGCCGCCCATGCCTTCTTCTTCATTGGTAGAACGCAACCGCGCACGACCTTGCCGGTGAAGGCATTTCGCGAGCGATGAGGGACAAGGATTTCGTTGAGCGGCAATGGGCCGGATCGGAGTTGAGGCAAGCAGACTTTCTTGATTGCTCTATTTGGCTGTAACTAGCCCAAATTGGCCCCATGATGGATTGGAACGAGAGCTTAAGTTTTTCAATTGGTTCGAACGCGGCGTGTGCACCGGGAGATCAAGAAAAATCTCATCACAGCAACGGTGTGCAGGCGTTCCGAAGTAGGGCCGCGCCGCCTCCGGTTGGTGCGCGTGAACGACCAAAATTCCGAGGGTAGGGCGACAGGTGAGTGCTGACGAGCGACATTAGTTCTCGGAGCTAGAAAGCGTCACTCCTTCACCGCGCATTTGCGCAGCTCCGTTGATCCAACTGAGAACGAGCAGCTCTTGTAGCGCTTCCCTGATTTGAACCGCCGACTCGCAACGCTGCCTGCCGAGTGCCGTTTGCCGCGTCTACCGCGCGCGCTTTGATTTCGATCCCCACATGCAGAGACTTGTCGGTTCGAATCCGAACTGGCGCGGCCGATGCGTTTCCTCGTTCTCGATCTCGTCCACCCCAACCGAATATTCGAACACCATGCCGTCGGGGCCCTGGAAGTAAAGGAAGCGCGCGCCGGACGTCGGGTGACGGCCAGGGCCGAAGACGATCGGCACCCGCTGCTCGGACAAGTGATAAAAGGATCGCAGCACGTCGTCGTTGCTCTGCACCTGATGATTGATGTGCTGGATCCCGGGACCTCTGGCCGGCGCAAGCGCGATGGTGTGGTGGATCGCGTTCACGCGCATCAGCGCAATATCCCCGATGCGATCGCTGACGCGCGCGTTGCAGACCTCCGTCCAGAACTTCTCGTCGCGGACCGGATTGGTCGAATTCAAGCCGACATGACTGAAGCCGGTGATGCCGGCGTCCCGTGCAGCAAAATAGCGGCGGCCATGCTGCTCCGGACGAACGACAAGCTCGATCTGATTGCCGCTCGGATCCTTGAATCCGATGAAGGCGCGAACCTTGCGTGCCGAGCATTCGGCGGCTGCGCCGACATGCACCGGATGACCAAGCGAGTCCAGGGTGGTGGCGGCCTCGTTCAACTCGCTCTCGTTCTCGACCTCGAATCCGATGGTCTGATCGGCCGGGTCGCCTTCGAAGTAGCACAGCGTATGCGCACGTTCGTCCGAACGCAGATAGAGTGAGTTCTGCGATCGCTCGCTTACCTGAAGACCAAGGCATCTGGTCGCAAATGATTCGGCTTCCTCGAGGCTCGAGGCCCCCAGCCGCGCATAGGTGACATCCTTGAGCTGGATCATGGTTGCGCTCCTTTTGCAGAGATCAGGTGATGGCTTGCCGCAGCTCCGGAATCTCGGAGCATTCGCTTCCCCATTCGCATAGTGAGAAAGCTGCTGGCGCAAACTGCCTCGCACGGTGCCGGGCATCGATGTCGGCCAGCCCATGCCCGTACGAGAAGACGTGCCCTTCCGGTCCGGCAAATCGCAGGAAGATCTGACCGGACGCGGCCTCACGGCCAGGGCCGTGAAGGATCTTGATCTGTCGCTCCTGCGCGAAATAGTGATTCTGCATGATCGAATCGAGACTTTCGACTCCGTAGCAGACGTCGAGCAGTCCGGCCCGATCGGAAGGGTAGAGCGCAATCCGGTGATGCTTCCGGTCGATGCTGAGATAGGCAATATCGCCGACCCAATCGCTGACCGTGGCTCCCAGGATCGTGGTCCACAGCTTCAGGTCATCCTCGATCGCGCGGCTGCGAAGGCCCACGCATTGCAAGCCGGTGACACCCGCATCGCGGCTCGGAAAGTAGCGCCGGCCGCTAACCGCCGGGCGCGATACAAGGTCGATCTCATTGCCGCTCGCGTCGCGCACGATCAGCGCGCGCCGAACAAAACGCCGGCTGCATTCCTCCGCCGATGCCTCGCGGACTTCAAATCCGTCTCGCTGCAGGGCATCGGCCGCTCGATCAAGGTCGTCGGCGGAGGCGACCTCCAGGCCGATGCTGGACCTGTCAGCGTCTTCCACGAGGCAAAGCGTGTGGAAGCGCTCGTCCGACCGGAACAGAAATTGCTCCTTGTCATCAGTAATGCGCTGAAGCCCCAGGACGTCGGTCACGAAGGCAGCGGCGGCTGCGCCGTGCTGTACCGCAAGCCTCACATAGCAGAGCTGGATCAACGGGATAGGGGCGAGCTGCTTTGCGTCCATTTTCAACCACGGTTCTTCTGGTCGTTCGCCATCGCCGTCTGGAGATGTTGGCGGACGATGTCGCGCCACACTTTCAGAAGGCGACTGAACTGCTCAGGGTCTTTTTCGATCAAAGTTCGAACGGAATAGCCGCGGACCACGCTCAGCGTGAGTGACAGGATATCGCTGGCGAGCTGCTTGGGAACGCCCGACGACATCAGCGCTTCGAGCCAGGCAGCCTCGACCGAAAACCGGCTGGTGCGGGAGTTCCTGTACGTCTCGCGCTTGAGAATGCGCGAGTCGCTGTCCGCGCTCATTGCGATCGCGAGCTCGATGAAGAAATAGTCGCCGAAATAGAAATCCTGCGCGTCCTTGATGATCCCTTCGATCGGATCGTTTCCGCTGTTCTGGGCGAGGTGAGCCCGGCGGGCGCTCTCCACCAGCGAGACTTCGTTGACGTGCCTGATGACGGCGACAAGAAGATCGTGCTTGCTCTTGAAATGGTGCAGCAGGGCGCCGCGGGAGACGCCCGCGAGTTCGGCCACCTCAACCGTACGCAGGCCGCGCAACCCGTTGGCGCGGACAAGCTTCACCGCCGCCTCGATCAATTGGGTCTGCGTCGCTTCGCTGCGCTCCGCCTGGGTTCGTTTGGGGGCGTATTTCGGTTCGCTGGAGCTGTTTCGGCGCGATTGCAGCCGTTGCCGCGTTGCCGTGCGGGGCAGGGACGCCTGGCCTCCGCGCCCTTCTGGCTTCGTCTTGTCAGCATTCGACATAAACGTCCTCTTCGCTCAGTTTGACCCGGAAGGTCTTCAGCGCGACCGTGCAGGGCATGCCGGTCGGCTGCCCATTAGTGACGTCGAACGTGCCGAAGTGCCACGGGCACTCGACGATTTTCCCCGTCAGAATGCCCTCTTCCGACAGCGACGCCTCGCCATGGGTGCACAGATCGGCCGTGGCATAGATTGCTCCATCCACATTGTACACGGCGATATTAGTGCCATCCGGCAGCGTCGCCTGGCGGACCTCTCCCGGCGGGAACTCGTCGAGCCTTCCGATCAACACATCCTTGGTCATCGTCGTACTCATAGCATCGTGCTTCCGCCGTTCACGCTGATGACCTGGCCTGTGACGAACGAAGCTTCCCTGGAGGCCAGATAGCAGACCATGGAAGCCACTTCGTCCATCTCCCCGGGGCGTCCCATCGGCACGACGTCGATGAATTTCCGGATTGACTGCGGCGCCTTGGCGGCCGCGCGTTGCACCTGGGGCGTATTCACGATGCAGGGTGCAACGACATTGACGGTGATCTCGTCGGTCGCGAATTCGCGCGCCAGCCCGGTGGCGATGGCGTGAACGCCGCCTTTTGCCGCGTTGTAGGCAGCGTGGTCGTAAAGCCCGTTGCGGACGGAGTCGGCGCCGATATTGACGATCCGGCCGTAGCGCTTCGCCTTCATCACCGGCACGGCGTGCCACGTGCACCACAGCATTGTCCAAAGATTGCGATCGATGGTCGTCCGCAGCGTCTCCGGAGTATGCTCCAGGAACGGCTTGATGATGCCGCCGCCGGCATTGTTCACGAGGACGTCGATGGTGCCGAACGCCTTCACGGCATCGCCGATCAATCGGCCGGCGACATCTTCCTGCGAGAGATCGCCGCCTCGGATCAACGGCTTCTCGCGACAAAGCGAGGAGAGACCGTCGGCAGTGGTGGTCAACCCCTTCTCGTCCAGGTCCGAAAGGACCAGCCTGGCACCCTCTCTGGCAAAATGCTGTGCGATCACGGCGCCGATGCCGCTGGCGGCGCCGGTGATCACGACAACCTGTTCGGCAAATCGTTTTTCCATCGGAGCTGTCTCTCAGAGCACAATGGAAATCCGGCCATGGGGGCGCAGACCTTCACCCCCAAGCAGGCAACGTTTCTCGCCGATCCTTATCCTGTTGTCATCGACCTTCAGGCGGTAGTTGCTGGTGCCGAAGTAGAGATCGGTCGTACCGTCCTTGGTGCGGAAAGTCTGGAACACCGCGCTGACGTCCACGGTGCCTTCGTTGCGCCCGCGGATACGCACGTTGCCGACGATGCGGCTGGTCTTGGAGTGCGGGAATTCGGCGTGCGCGGTCCGTTTCATCAGGCGCTTCACTCTCTCACCCAACCGGAACCGGTCGTCCGCGATATAGAAAAGGTTGTTGTCCGCCGAGGCGTCGGGCGGAAGATCGGTGCAGGGGACCTCGTAGGTCGCATCATCCGTGAACAGCTCCAGCCATTCCGGCAGTCGCCATTGATCGAGCAGGTCTGCTTCGTGGAACAGGAAGTCTTCCACGTCGGATCGTTCGATTGCGCGCATGACGATCTCCTTTTAGGCCGCGACGTTCTTGATGCTGGAGACCGGAGCGGGGAACATCATGGCGTTCCACCGGGTCCAGAACGCGCGCATCTGAAGCTCATCGTTGTAGGCGGGACGCTCCTTGCCCATTCCCTTGGATATGTCGTTCCATTGCGCTTCTTTGGCGTTATTGAAGCCGCGCTGGCAATGTTCGAGCGCCTCGGCGTCGTCGGGCGTCGCGAAGCCGCCGGGCCCGAGAAATTCGAGAAAGTTGTTCAGGCGATATTTGCGAGCCCATGAGGTCTCGTCGTTCGCACCCAAAGCCCAGGCGCTGATGACCATGTAGTCGGCGGCCATCGGGAAGTAGGTGCGGACGGTCAGCGCCATGATGTCGTTGACGACGAGATTCGGGAAGATGAAGAGATTCCGGTTCTTGCAGGCAATGCGGTCGGCGCGTTCCTTGCCGAAGCGCTGGACCAGATTGTCGTAGAGGCGAGTGATTTCCTGCTTTCCGCTATCGCCCCACGCTGGAATCCACTGCGCGACCGGCCGGCCCCATGGCGCGCCGTATTCGAGAACGGCGTGACCGTTGCCGAGGTCGTAGCCATATCCGCCGCCGCCCATGCCGGTGGCGAGTCCATCCGTCGTATTCATCAGATAGTCGAAGTAACTCGCATGCGTAGTGGTCGCATGATAGCCATCGATGCTGTTCTCGGTGAGAAGCTTCCAGTTGGCCCGGATCGAGTATTCCTGGGTGCCGGCAATGATCGAGAGGCCCGCGTCGGTCTGATCGCAGATGAGATCGAGATATTCCTTCGCGCCGGCGAGGTAATCGACGAGGAGGACGATGTTCCTGTCGAAGGAGATGAAGCAGAAGTCACGGTAGGTCTCGAAGCGCGGAACCGCCTGCATGTTGGAGGATTCGCGATTCTTGAATCCTTCCGCATAGGCTTCCTCGCCGGGCTGGCTGCGCAGCTTGCCGTCGGCTCCGAACACCCATCCGTGGTAGAAGCACTGAAACGATTTCGCATTGCCTTTCCGCTCGCGGCAGACCTGCGCGCCGCGGTGAGGGCAGGTGTTGAGGAGCGCGCGAAGCGTTCCCTTGCTGTCGCGCGTGAACAGGATGCTGCGGCCGGCGACGGTCCGGCTTACGAAGTCGCCCGGCCTGGGAAGCTCGGATGCATGGCCGAGGTAGAGCCACGAGCGCTCGAACACGAGCTCCTTCTCCGCCTTGAAGATCTCGGGATCGGTGAAGTTGCGGCGAGCAACCTTGAAGATCTGCTGGGCGGGATCAACCAGAATCGCCGGTTGACGGTTGTCGGTCTGCATGTCGTTTCCTCCGTCTGCGCTCTTCATGAAGCGAGAGCTTGTTTCAAGTCGAAAGCGGGATTGGCGATATCAGATGGATTGACCCGCTTCCGGGAAGCGGCAAGCCTTCGCAACAGCGCCATGTCTTTTGGCGAACTCACCGTGACGCCACCGACCACTTCGCCGTCGCGGAGGCTGATGGTGGTGAAGCGTCCGCGCTCGACGTCGCCGCGCACGATCTCGTCGGCGCCGCCGGGATGGCCGATCACCTGGATGTTCGCCTCGAACTGATCCGACCAGAACCAGGGCGGCGCCTCGTAGCTGACATCCTGGCCGACCATGTTCCTCGCCGTCGCGATTGCCTGGTTTTGCGCATTGGCCCAGTTCTCCACGCGCATCCAGCGTCCGTGCCAGTCGCTCCATTGCTCGGCGACATCGCCGGCCGCGTAGACACCATCGATCTCGGTCATGCCGGAGGGGCCGACACGAATGCCCTGATCGACCGCGAGTCCCGCTTGGCGGGCGAGGTCTGCCGCTGGCTCAACGCCGACGCCGACGACGACAAGATCGGCTGGAACAATCCTTCCGTCGGACAACTGGATTCCGTTGGCCGTGGCGCCTACGATGGTCGCGTCGCAGCAGATGGCAACGCCGCGGTCGCTGTGCAGCCGCCTCAAATATCCGCTCAGCGCGGGCGAGCCGACCTGTGGCAACAGCCGGTCGGCCTTCTCCAGCACAGTGACCTCGCAGCCGCGGGCGATGGCTGCAGAGGCGACCTCGAGGCCGATCACGCCGCCGCCCACGAGCACCACCTTGGTGCCCTGCGTGAGATTGCGCCTGAGTTCGCGCGCATCGTCGATGCAGCGCAGGTAGCAGACGCGCAATCCGCAATTCTCGAGATCGCGCAATCGACGCGGCCGCGTGCCGGTCGCTAGCAGCAGACGATCGAATGAAATCTCGCGGCCGTCCGACAGCCCGATCGCTCGACGGTTCACATCAATTGCAATGGTCGGCGAGGAGGTGCTCAGCTCGATGTCGATCGCCGCCCAATCCTGCGAATTCCGGATGAAGCGCGGTTCTTCGTCCGCGTTGATCAGCATGGCCTTCGAAAGCTGCGGCCGTTCGTAGGGCGGATGTTGTTCTTCGCCCAATAAGGTGATCGGCCCGCGATGCCCGGCGGCCCGCAACGCCTCGGCTGCGCGCGCCCCGGCCTGGCCTGCGCCCACGATGACGATGCGTGTCCGGGATAAATCCAATGCGTTCACTCCCCTGAGCGGTTCTTTGCCGCTTGCGGCGCTCCTCTCGGCGGCGCTTGACAAGCAGGATAAAAACAATCATTCCTGTTTGTAAAGTAAATTATCCAACGCAGTTCGAAATGCGGTTCGCACCGGCATTCGGCAGCGCAGGGCTCAGGGAACGAAAGGAGGGTGCCATTGCCAGTGGTGGATGCCCATACGCATGTCGTGCCTGCACGGCTCCCGGCTGACGCCGCGCGCGATCGGCGGTGGCCGAGCGTGGAGCTTTCGGGCGACAAGGCCGCGGTGGTGATTGGCGGAAAGGTGTTCCGAAAGATCGACTCGCGCTCGTGGGACGTCGGGCGCAGGCTGGCGGACATGGAGGAGGATGGCACCACAATGCAGGTGCTCTCCCCGATGCCAGAGCTTCTGTCGCATTGGTTGCCGGCTCATGACGCCGAGCACCTCGCGGATACAATCAACGAGCACATCGCCGTGATGGTCAGCGAGGCTCCGCGCCGCTTCGCCGGAATCGGCATGGCCTGCGTTCAGGACGTGCCGCGCGCGCTGGCGCAGCTAGAGCGCATCAAGGCGCTTGGTCTTTCCGGCATCGAAATCGGAAGCCATGTCGATGGCGTCGCCCTCGGCAGCGAAGTGCTCCATCCGCTCTATGAGGCCGCAGAGGCGCTCGACCTCTGCATCTTCGTTCATCCATTGCATCCGGCCGGGCTGGAGCGGATCGGGGCGGGGCCCGAATTCGCGGCGACGGCGGCATTTCCGCTGGAGACTGCGCTGGCCGCAGTGTCGCTGCTTGCGGCCGGCGTTCTCGAGAAATTTCCCAAGCTCCGCATCCTGCTCAGCCACGGCGGCGGCGCGCTGCCCTGGATCCTGCCGCGGCTCGATTACGGCTGGTCGCTCGGCGGGGAGATGCAGAAACGGATGACGCGATCGCCAAGGGAAATCGCGCGCGGCTTCTTCTACGACTCGATTCTCTACGACGCCCCCGCGCTTCAATTCATGTCGTCGGTCGTGGGATCGGACCGCATCGTGGTCGGCTCCGACTATCCCTTCACCATTCGCCAAAAGCATCCCGGCGCATTTGCCCGCGCCGCGCTCCCGGATTGCCCGGGCGTTCTCGCCGACAACGCCTTCGCTTTCCTTGGCCGTGCTTTCGATCTGGAAATGCTGCATGCAGCAGCTAGCGATTGTCACTCCGTCGCGTCACAGCAGGCCTAGCGTCATGATTGCCTGCAGGTCGGTTCCACAGATGTGCCTGCTCGGTCCCGTTCCGCCGCGGACGCCCGGCCGCAGCGACGCGCAGGTCCCGTCCGACGCTGCGCTTGGCGTCAGCCGCTACGCGCGCATCTCCTATGTGTATTTCTACAGCGAGGACGAACCCGATGACGTCGCGTTCGGCCTGCTCGACGTGGAGATCGCCGTTCAGCGTCGGGGCCGCAACGAATTCGCCCTGGAGATCTACTGTATCGGCGACGGCTATCAGAGCGGGCACGGCTCGAGCGCGGCGGCACCGCTGACCGTGGAGCTCAAGGCCGGCAGCCGCACGGTGGCGACTGTGCGCTGGAACTATCCCGATGTGCTCAATGGCCACATGGATCCGCTGACATTCACCACGTCGATCACTTTGTCGGAAGCGGACTTCCAGGCGCTCGACCACGTCTATCTGCCCTCCGCTCGCGCCGAGGCGGTGATATGCCTGGAGTGAGCAAACGAGACAGGTCGATCATCATCGGCGCGCACAGTGTTTCGTGCGACGCGCTGCTCGTGCAGGGCAAGCGCGCGGCATCGGCGCTTGCGGCAGCGGGCGTCAACGAAGGCGATGCGATCGCGCTGCTGATCCGGAACGATCCGATCTATTTCGAAGTCATGCACGCCGCGTCCCTGCTTGGGGCCTATGTCGTGCCGCTCAACTGGCACAGCAGCGCGGACGAAATCCGCTACATTCTCGCCGATTGCGCGCCGCATGCGCTGATCGGCCATGCCGGCCTGCTGCAGGGAGTTGCGGCCGCAATTCCAGCGGACCTGCCGACGTTCTTTGCGACGCCTGCGGGCGTCGGCGTCGCGGCCGCGTCGGATGCTCCTTCGTGCGCCCGTGCCTGGGCTCCCTATCGGGACAGTTTTGCCGAATGGTCGGAACCGGCGCGCGCCCCGCGCGGGACCATGATCTACACCTCCGGCACCACCGGCCGACCGAAAGGCGTGCGTCGCGCGCCGATGAGCGCGGAGCAGGTCAAGAGGAATGCCGCCTTGCTGCGACAGATCTATGGCATTGAGGAAGGCATGCGCGCATTCGTGTGCGGCCCGCTCTATCATGCCTCTCCGGGGGCATTTGCCAGGCAGGCCTTTCAGCATGCCGACCTCGTGATCCTCCAGCACAATTTCGATCCCGAAGACTTGCTGAAGACGATCGAGGAACATCGCATCACCCATCTCACGATGGTGCCGACGATGTTTGTGCGCTTGCTTCGGCTCAGCGAGGAAGTGCGATCGCAGTACGACATTTCCTCCATTCGCTGGGCGACCCACACCGGCGCAGCATGCCCGCCCGACGTCAAGCGGCGCATGATCGAATGGTGGGGGCCGGTGATTCACGAAACCTACGGCGCAACCGAAACCGGGCCAGCGGTCGGCTGCAACTCCCACGAATGGCTTGCCCATCCGGGCACCGTCGGCAGGGCGATGCCGGGCACGACGCTACGCATCTACGACGACGAAGGCCGCGAGCTCGGCACCGGACAGATCGGGGAGATCTACCTGCGCACGGAAGCCTATGCCGATTTCACCTATCACGGCAGGCCGGAGCAACGCGACGAGATCGATCGTGGCGGGCTCGTGACCTGTGGCGACGTCGGCTACGTCGATGCCGACGGCTATCTGTTCATCTGTGATCGCAAGCGCGACATGGTCATCTCCGGCGGGGTCAACATCTATCCCGCAGAGATCGAGAATGTCCTGGTGAACTGTCCGGGCGTACGGGACTGCGCGGTGTTCGGCGCACCCGACGAGGAGTTCGGAGAAAGCCTGGTCGCTGCCATCGAAGCCGAGGGCGGGATTCGGCTCGGGGCCGAAGCCATCGCGACATTCCTGGAACGCCATATCGCCCGGTTCAAGATCCCGAAGCGGTTCGTGTTTCATGATGCGCTGCCGCGCGAGGCGAGCGGAAAAATCTTCAAGCGGAAACTGCGCGACGCCTATCTGCAGGCGCACGCGCAAGCCTGACAGAATTCATCATCGAAGTCGGAGATTAATAGTGGAACTGAAGGGTAAGCATGTCGATGTCGCGGGGACGCGCACGCATTACTATGACGTCGGGCAAGGAGAGCCCACCATCCTCATCCATGGCGGAGGCCCGGGCGCTTCCGGCCTGAGCAATTATCGCAAGAATGTCGAGGCTCTCGCCGCGCGCCGTCGCGTGATCGTGTTCGACCTTCCCGGATTTGGCGAGACCGAAGGGAAGCTGAAGGACGGCCCGATCTTCGAAGCGATGGGTGACTTCACCCGCGCGTTCATGGACGCGATCGACGTCAAGAAGGCGAGCTTCGTCGGCAATTCCCTCGGAGGCGCAACTTCGCTGATGGTGGCCTTGCGCGCGCCCGAACGGGTCAACCGGCTGGTGCTGATGGGGACCGGCGGAAGCCAGGCGATCTTCTCGCCGATGCCGACCGAAGGGCTGCGGCGGATGGCGATGTTCCATGCCGGCGAGGGGCCGACCTTGCAGAAGCTGAAGGGCGTGATCGATCTCCTGGTGTTCGACCAGTCCTCGATCACCGAAGAATTGCTCGCCGAGCGGCTCAAAGCCGCCACCCGCCCCGATGTCATCGACATCTTCAAGCGGCCGCCGCTCGATATCTGGCGTGAGAATCTCGCGGCGCTCAAGCACCGCACGCTTCTGATCTGGGGGCGCGAGGACCGCGTCGTGCCGCTCGATTCCAGCTTCATCCTGCTGAAGACCATGCCGAACGCGCAGCTTCACGTCTTCCCCAAATGCGGGCACTGGGCGCAGTGGGAGAAGGCCGACGAATTCAACGCGCTTGTCGCTGACTTCCTGGATCGGCCATGAGCAATATCGTTGAGAACATCGCGACACGCCTGCAGGAAGCGGAGGCGGCATGCCGCCCGATTGCGCCGATAGCGGGCGATATCGGCGAAGGGCGAGTGGAGGTGGCCTATGCGATTCAGGCCGAAGTCACCCGTCGCGGGATCGCCGGCGGCCGCCGGCTCGTGGGCCGCAAGATCGGCCTGACGTCCAAAGCCGTCCAGCAGCAGCTTGGAGTCGATCAGCCCGACTACGGCGCGCTGTTTGCCGACATGGAGATCCCGACCGGCGAACGGATCGAGGTCGCGCAACTGATCCAGCCGCGTGTCGAGGCGGAGGTGGCGCTCGTCCTGGAGCGGGATCTGGCTGACGATGACATCACCCTCGGCGAATTGATGCGATCGACGGCCTATGTCGTCTCCGCGCTCGAAGTGGTCGACAGCCGGATCCGCGATTGGAAGATCACGATCCTGGATACGGTGGCCGATAACGGCTCGAGCGCCCGCTATGTGCTCGGCGCCTCGCCGCGTCGCCTGACCGATGTCGATCTGGAAGCCTGCGGCATGACGATGACGCGCAATGGCGCGATCGTCTCCGTCGGCTGCGGCGCGGCCTGTCTCGGCCACCCCTTGCGCGCCGCGCTCTGGCTTGCCCGCACCATGGCAAAAGCCGGCCAACCGTTGCGGTGCGGTGATGTCGTGCTGACCGGCGCGCTGGGACCCGTGTCGCCGGTCTCCGCAGGCGAATTCTACGAAGCAAAAATCTCAGGATTCTCGCCCGTGAGCGTTTCGTTCGTTTAGCTCACCGGGCCTCATGCTGCCGGAGAGCAGCAGGCCCGTTGCAGCATCCACTTATAGCCAAAAATGAAAGGGGAGGAGCCGAAATGACATTGATCTCGCGGCGAACAACCATCGCCGGCCTCGGCGCAGCGGCACTCACGTGCGGTCGAGCGTCGCGCGCACGCGCTGCAAACAATTACGGGCCTGGTGTGACCGACACCGAAATCAAGCTCGGGACCACGGCGCCCTATAGCGGACCGGCGTCCGGCTACGGCGTCTACGGACAGGCACAGACGGCCTATTTTCAGATGGTCAACGACAATGGCGGCATCAACGGCCGGAAGGTCAACCTGGTTTCGCTGGATAATGCCTTTTCGCCGCCGAAAGCCGTCGAGCAGACGCGCAAGCTCGTGGAGTCGGAGGAAGTCTTCGCTATCGCCGGTTTCCTGGGAACGGCAACCAATGCAGCCGTACAAAAATATCTCAATGCGAAGAAGGTGCCGAGCCTGTTCCTGACATCAGGCGCCGAGCGCTTCAATGATCCGAAGGAGTTTCCCTGGATCGTTCCGTTCTACCCGATCTATGTCGCGCAAGGCGCGGCCTTGGCCACGTTCATTCTCAACGAAAAGCCGAACGCCAAAATCGCCGTCCAATATGTCAACGACGATCTCGGCAAGGACTTCCTTCGTGGCCTGAAGAAGGGGCTGGGCGGCAAGGCGAGCGCCATTGTCAAGGAGGTCAGTCACGAGATCACCGAGCCCACCATCGACAATCAGGTCGCCGATTGCAGGGCGACCGGTGCCGATGTGTTCGTCCAGTTGACCTATTCCAAATTTGCCGCGCAAGGCATCCGGAAGGTGGCGGCGATGGGCTGGAAGCCGCTGCACGTCGTCAATTCGAATTGCAGTTCGATCGGAGGCACGCTTGCCCCGGCCGGCCTCGACAACGCCAAGGGCTTGATCTCGGCATGGTGGGAGATCGTCGTGACCGATCCGAGACACCGGGACAAGCCAAGGGTGAAGGCCTATGTCGACTTCATGAAGAGATACATGCCCTCGGTCGGCATCGACGACAATACGGCGACGCCAGGCTACAACAACGCCTACATGATCGAGCAGGTTCTCAAGCGTTGCGGCAACGATCTGACGCGGGAAAACCTCTTGAAGCAGGCGACGTCGCTCAAGGGCGAACTGCCGCCGCTTTTCCTCGATGGCATCAAGGTGGAAAATTCTCCAACCGACTATCGCGCCATCCACAACTTGCAGATTTGCCGCTTCGATGGTGAGAACTGGATTCCCGTGGGCGACATGATCGATCTCGGTGCGATTGCGTCCTGAACCCTCACGAATCTCCGGGACGGCTGGGCGAGGGCGGCAAATGCCGCTCTCGCCTTTTTCTGATGGAGAAATTGCATTCGCGAGCAATGCTGCAAACGCCCGGATGGATCACTGAGCCGACAGCGGATCGCCTGCCAGTGTCCAGCTCTCTCCGTCGAAAATCGCGATCCGAAGCGTCTTGAACGGTGTGTAGTCGTCGGGATGCATGCTGATCGAGATGCCCGGAAGCATCATCGGCAGCCGTTCGCCATGGAGCGATGTCGCCTGGCGAATGAGATTGTCCCGCGTCAACTGATCGCCGCATTTCTTCAGGGCGAGCGTCACGGCATGCACGTTCATATAGGCGACCAGGACGGAGTAGTCATCCGGATTGGCCGACGACGCATACTTCTTCAGGAAGCTCTTGTAGGCCTTCACCTCTTCGTCATCGGCCCATGCCGGGTCGCCGGGCTGTTTGAGGAACTGCGTCGTGACCAGTCCTTTTGATGCCTCGAGGCCTGCCGGCTTCAGGATGGTCTCTACCGACGCCGTCGAGCCACCGATCACGTGGAGCGGATTCCACTTAAGCTCGTAGACTTTCCGTATCGATTGCGCGGCTGCCTTCGAGGACGATTGTTCGATCAGCGTGTCGATGCCGGCGGCTTTCAACTGAACGATTTGCGAATCGATCGTCGGATCGGCGAGTTCGTAGGAAACCGCCGTGACGATCTGCGCCGCCTTTTCGCCAAGCCCGGCCCGCAAGCCCTTGAGATAGTCCTTTCCGTAATCGTCATTCTGATACAGGACGCCGATCTTGGCGTCGGGTCTTGTCTTCGCGATATATTTGGCGACGACGCGGCCTTCCGTCTCGAAATCGGGATAGAGCGGCACGGTCCACGGGAAAGCCTTGGGATCGTTGAAGCGGCGTCCACCGGCGGTGATGAAAAGCTGCGGCACCTGTTTGGAGTTGAGATATTTCTGGATCGCAACATTCGGTGCCGTTCCGATGGTCCCGACCTCGGCCAGCACGCCGACGTCTTCTATGAGCTTGCGCGACTGCTCGACCGCCTTGGGCGCACTGTAGGCATTATCCAGTTGCGTAAAGCTGATCTTGCGTCCGTTGATCCCTCCTTGCGCGTTCAGCATCTCAAAATAGCCGACGACCGCCCGTCCTGCGCCGGCACCGAAAGCAGAGGCGGGACCGCTGAGCGGGGTTGATTGGCCAAGCTTGATCTCGGTATCGCTGGCTCCCGGGCTATAGGCTTTTTGCGCGTAAGCTGGTGTTGCGGCAAGAAGTGCGGATATGGCCACAGTGCGCCAAATCCGGTGGATGGTGCAGGTCAAGATCGTTTCCTCCATGTTGTATTTGATTGTTCATTCTTGTTATCGCAGCAGCTCGCGGGCGATCACCACGCGCTGGATCTGATTGGTGCCTTCAAAGATCTGGGTCAGCTTGGCGTCGCGCATCATGCGTTCGACCGGGTAATCCATGGTGTAGCCGTAGCCGCCGAAGATCTGGACGGCGTCGGTGGTGACCTTCATGGCGGTGTCGCTGCCGATGCACTTCGCCATGCTGGCGAGCAGGTTCAATCGCTTCCAGTCGCCTTCATCGCCGGCACGCGCGCATTCGTAGACGAGCGCGCGCGCCGCCTCGATCTGCATGGCCATGTCCGCAAGCATGAACTGCACGCCCTGGAATTCCGAGATCGATCGCTTGAACTGCTTGCGTTCCTTCGCATAGGCGATGCAGGCGTCGAGCGCGCCCTGCGCCAATCCCACAGATTGGGCGCCGATGGTCGGGCGGTTGAGATCGAGTGCGCGCATTGACGCGCGAAAACCCTTGCCTTCCTCGCCGACGAGATTCTCGGCGGGAACCCGCACATTGTCGAAGAAGATCGGCGTATTCGGAGCGCCGTGAAAGCCCAGCTTTCGCTCGTGTCGCCCGAACGAGATGCCCAGCATCTGCTTCGGTTCAACGATGAAGGCGCTGATGCCGTCCGCGCCTGAGCTGTCGCTCGTCCTCGCCATCACCACGATGTAGTCGGCGACGACGCCGTAGCTGCACCACTGCTTGCGGCCGTTGAGGATATAGCAGTCGCCGTCCTTCCTGGCGCGGGTGTTGAGCGCGGAGACGTCCGAGCCGGCCTGCGGTTCGGAGATCGCGATCGCGGTCACGACGCCGCCCTTGGCGATGATCGGCAGGTATTTCTTGCGTTGCTCCTCGGAGCCGAAATGGAGCAGCGGCATGATGAACATGGTATTGAGGGCTGCGATCGAGGCACAGGCGGGCGAGACCTTCGAGATTTCTTCGCGCGCGATGCAGGCCATCGTCAGGTTGCCGTTCGGTCCGCCATACTGTTCCGGCACCCAAAGCTGCATCAGCCCCATCTCGCCGAACAGCTTCACGATCTCGAGCGGGAAACGATCAGACTCGTCGATCTCGGCGGCGATCGGCGCCACGTGTCTGGCGACCATTTTTCGGATGTTGTCGCGGAACGCGATCTGCTCCTCGGTGAAGCTCATGGGTTTCCCGCCTGCTTTTTTGTGAGGAAGCTCCAGAAAGGGGCTTCCATTGAATGGGTGATCCATTTAATAATTCACCCGATGAACACCAAGTCAAGCCCTCGTAACTCGGTCCGACCGCGGTTGGCGTCGCCCAGCCGGCGGGAACGTGCCCCCGATCACCGTGCAGCCGGGTCGCCGGCTGCATTGCAATTCCGGCCGATCCACACCCGTCGCGCGTTCGAGGAAATCTGCGAGCGTATTCGCGAGCAATTGGCGCTCGGTGTGCTCAAGCCCGGGGACAAGCTTCCCGCCGAACGCGACCTGGCGCAGCAACTCGGCGTGAGCCGCAATGTCCTGCGCGAGGCGCTGCGAAGCCTCGAGATGGCGGGCGTGCTGCGGCTGCAGAAGGGCGTCAAAGGAGGAGCCTTCATCCGCGAGGGCGATACCAGCCGCATGAACGACGTCATGCGAGACATGCTGAGCCTTGGCACGATTTCAGTGCGCGAATTGTCGGAAGCACGCGTCCATGTACTTGATCTCGTCGTACGGCTGGCGTGTGCGAATGCGCGGGCGGTCGATCTCGACGCGCTTGAGGCGAATGTGGAGCGCACCGAACTTGCCACGCGCGAAGGCCGGCTGCTCGACCGGGTCGAGTGCTCGCGGGAGTTCTACAAGCTGCTGGCCGCGGCGACCGGAAACAAGGTGATCGCCATGATCATGGATTCGGTCACGGAGATTCACATGCGCTTCGTCTATGCCAAGGTGGCGTCGAGCGGCGTCGCGATGGCCCGGCTCGCCGAGAAGCGCCGGCGGTTTGTGGCCGCGCTGCGCGAGCGCAATGTCTCGTCCGCCACGCGCCTGATGCGCACGCATCTCGAATCCGTGCAGCGGATGCTGGAGCAGGATCCCGGCGCCATGTCACTCCAAGTCGCCTTGGCGGAGGTCCAGCCTGGTATCCGCCGTTGAGCGGCGGCATGTGACGACCAGCCTCGCCTGAACAAGAGTATAAACGGAGGAAAATGTGTCCAGATACGCCAATTACGAGTGCCTGAAGATCGAGGTTGCGGACAAGGTGGCGACCGTGACCTTGAACCGCCCGCAGGCGCGCAATGCGATCAATCAAAAGCTGATCCGCGAACTGCGGACGATCTGGGATGACCTCGCCGATGATCACGCCGTCAATGTCGTGGTGCTGACCGGCGCCGGCGATTTCTTCAGCGTCGGTGGCGACGTGAAGGCGATGTCCGAGCGGCCAGGCGGCGACGTCCTCGAAGAGGGCGAGGTCCATGATCCCATGATCAGCCGGCGCGGGGTCACCCGCCAGCTTGAGCTCGACAAGCCGATCATCGCCGCCATCAACGGCGATGCCATCGGCCTTGCGGCGACTCACGCGCTCCTGTGCGACATAACGGTCATGGCCGATGACGCGCGGATCGGCGACACGCACGTGTCGCGTGTCGGCCTGGTCGCGGGCGACGGCGGCACCGTGATCTGGCCGCTGCTCGTTGGGATCAACAAGGCCAAGGAATTCCTGATCCGCGGCACGCTCCTGAGCGGCAAGGAGGCCGAGAGGATCGGGCTGGTCAACCATGTGGCGCCGCGCGCGGAGGTGCTGGCCAGGGCCCGCGATATCGCCGTGGAGCTTGCGAACGGCCCGACCTGGGCCATTCGCTGGACCAAGCTGTCGATCAACCAGATCGTCAAGGATCGCGTCAACTTGCTGCTCGAAGCCTCTATGGCCCTGGAGCAGGTGACGTTTGAGACGGCCGACCACAAGGAAGCGACCATGTCGTTCAAGGAAAAGCGCAAGCCGAAATTCGGCCAGGCGTAGCGCGGCCATGAGCGCGACCGAGCGCCCAACTGACGACACCAGGAAGATGCTGGCGGATTCCCTGCGCGGGTTTCTCGGCCAGCATTGGCGCGTCGACACCGTGAAGCGTGGCCCGTGTCCGCAAGAGATCGCAGCGATCTGGAGCAAGCTCGTGGGTCAGGGCGTTGCGTCGCTTGGCAGCGATCCCGACATGGGAGGGTTGCGCGAGATCCTGGTGGTGATGGCGGAGCTGGGCCGCGCCGCGTGCCCGGCGCCGATGTGGTCGGCGACTCTCGCCAATTTCGCGCTCGCGGGAGCAATGTCCGAGGCTTCGGTTGGTTTGCTAAGGCGCCTACATGCGGGCACCGCGCGCATCGCGTTTTCGTTTGGGGCATTTGATCCGGACCGCGCGGCGGGCAGCATCGAGGTCACGAACGTTAAGGCAAGCGGACTGCTGCGGTTTGTCGAGGCGGCGGGAAGCTGTACGCATCTGCTTGTGCCGATCAGTCCATCGGCGCTTGCGCTTGTTGCGATGGATGGCCCGGGTGTCGGCGTTGAACCAACCCGTGCGATGGGCGCCTGGAGCCTTCACCAGGTTCGGCTGAACGCTGCGCCGGCTGAAATCATCGAAGTCGAATTCCTTGCCGTCCATGACCTATTGCGCAAGGCCAAGCTGGCGCTGATGGCGCGGGCGCACGGTGCCGCCCGGCGCGCGTTCGAACTGGCGGTCGACTATGCAAAGGAGCGCCGGCAATTCGGGCGGCCGATCGGACAGTTCCAGGCGATCCAGCACAAGCTGGCCAATTGCTTCATCCTGCTCGAAGGCGTGCGCCTGATCCTCGACCATGCAGGGGAACTGCATGATCGTGGCGATCGTCATTGGCCGTATTTCGCCGATTGCGCCGCATCTTTTTCCGCCGAGGCGCTGCGGCGTGTTTCGCTCGAGACCCAGCATACATTCGGCGCCATCGGCTATGCTGAGGAGCACGAGGCGCCATTGCACTTCAAGCGCGTGCATCTCGATACGATCGCGCTCGGCGGCGCGGCGCATGCGAGGCTCGGCATAGGCTCTTTCCTGCTAGATGACGGTGGTGCGGAACTGCCGCAATACGATCTTGGTCCGGCCGGCAATGCGCTGCGCGAGCAGGTCCGGCAATGGTTGGAGGAGAATTGGTCGAGCGAGCGCAAGGCCGCCTTCGACGCGCAGCCATTTGCCAAGCGCGAGTTCGATGTCGAGTTCGCGCTTGATGTCGGCAAGACCGGCTGGATCGGGTTGGGATGGCCGAGCAAATTCGGCGGGCAGGGGCGCTCGCCGCTGGAGCAGATCGCCCTCATCGAGACGATGGAGCGGGACGAAGCGCCGCGGATTGGAGCTGCGATCCAAGCCAACGCGCTGATGATGTTCGGCACGCCGGAGCAGCAGCAGAAATATCTGCCGGAGATTCTCCGCGGCGAAGCCATGCACGGCATGGGCTACAGCGAACCCCAGGCAGGCTCCGATCTCGCCGCGCTGCGCACCGGCGCGGAGCGTGATGGCGATCAGTGGGTCATCAACGGCCAGAAGATCTGGACCACGACGTGGTGGGGCAAATACATGTTCCTGGCTGCGCGCACGGACAGGGACGCCAAGCCGCCGCATGCGGGCATCAGCATGTTCATCGTGCCGATGAATACGCCGGGCATCTCCATTCATCCGGCGACGACCATGTATGACGGCTCCTTTGCCAATATCTTCTACGACAACGTCCGTATTCCGCTTGACAACCTCGTCGGTGAGGTCGATGGCGGCTGGAAGGTGCTGACCGGGGCGCTCGCTTTCGAGCGCGGTCTGGTCGGCGGCGGCATCGTCCTGAAGGTCGCCCACGCCTTCGAACAATTGCGCCGGCATATCATGGCGGCAGAAGCCGACAGGCCGCCGCTCGCCAATGACCCGATCGTCCGCGACAGAATGGCCGTACTCGCGTCTAAAATCGAGGTCGGCCGTCAGTTGATGATGCATTGCGCGGAATTGGCGGCCGATGGCATCACCCCGCCGGAATATGGCGCGATCAGCAAGGTGTTTTCCAGCGAGCTGATGGAGCGCTTCGGCGAAACCGCGCTCGACATTCTAGGCCAGCGCGCCGCGCTTTCCGAGCAGATGCCTGATGCAATCGACAATGGCCGCTTCGAGCAGAACCTGCGTCATTCGCTGATGTGGGTGATCAGCATTGGAACCAACGAAATTCAGCGCAGCCTGATTGCGCAGCGGGCGCTTGGGTTGCCGAGATAGATAGGGAGTGATCGCATGCCGCAGCCAGACGTCGCGACGGCGCCCCTCAATGGCGTCAGGGTGCTCGATTTCTCGATCATGCTGGCTGGTCCCTATTGTGCGCGGCTGCTCGCGGATGTCGGCGCGGAAGTGATCAAGATCGAGCCGCCGGAGGGCGACGACATGCGGCTGCGCGCACCCCTGCGCGACGGCCACAGCGCCTATTTCGGCCAGCTCAATGCCGGAAAGCGGAGCCTGGCACTCGACCTGAAGAACAGCGAAGCGATCAGCCTCGTCCACAGGCTGGTCGAGCAGACCGATATCGTCGTGGAAAATTTCCGTCCCGGCGTCATGGATCGGCTGGGACTTGGCTATGAGGCGCTGCGCGAGATCAATCCGCGCTTGATCTATTGCTCGATCTCCGGCTATGGCCAGTCTGGTCCGGCGGCGGAGCGTGCGGCCTATGCCATGATCGTTCACGCCGAAAGCGGGTTCGACCGTGCGCTGATGCGATATGCGGGCGATCGCGACCGTCCCGCAGCGGGTGCCGTGTTCGTGGCCGATCTGTTGGGAGGCATCTTCGGCTATTCGGCGATCCAGACTGCGCTCGTGCAGCGATCGCGCACCGGAGTGGGGCAACGGATCGACGTCGCGCTGATGGATTGCATGCTGAACCTGCTCGTCTACGAGCTGCAGGAGGCGCAGTTCCCGGTGCATGCGCCGCGGCCGACCTATGGTCCGGTGCGGGCCAGCGATGGTGATATCCTGATCGCGCCGGTGACATCGCGCAATTTCGCCGCCCTTTGCGAGGTGACGGGAGACCGCGCCTTGGCCGAGGATGCCCGCTTCAACACTGTGCCGGCGCGTGGCGCGAACTGGGGCGCAATGATGCAGCAGATCGAGAGGTGGACCGAGCTCCACACGGTGCGAGAATGCATCGCGGCGCTCGATCGCGCCGGCGTTCCCTGCGCCGAATATCGCGATCCCGGCGCGGCGCTGACCGACCCGCATCTTTCGCAGCGCGGCGCCTTTGCGACGATTGCGGATGGTGCAGGCGAATTTTTCGGGGTCAATCCGCCTTGGAGGATGTCGGGAGCGGACTGCTCGATGCGGCGCGAGGTGTCGGCGGTCGGCGCGCACCGCGACGAGGTGCTGTCACGGGCGCTGGGATTGTCATCCGCGGAAATCGCCAGCCTGGCGGACGTAGGAGCGTTCGGAAAATAGTTCGCCCGCGTCAGCAATACTGCAGAAGAATTCAATCCTCGGATGATCCGGAAGAGCCCGATGGCGTCGCCTTTGCGATCGCCAGCATGCATTTCAGAAAATGCGCGCGATCTTCCTTGCGCAACGGTGCCAGCATCAGGTCCTGCAGTTCAGCAGCAGCGGGAACGACGCTGAAGAGCGCCGTCTCTCCCTTGGCGGTGATCTGAACCTGCACGGATCTCCGGTCTTCCGCATTGCTCTTCTTCGAGATCAGCTTTCGCGCCGTCATTCTCTTGAGCATTTCGCTCAGCGTATTCCGGTCGCAACTGATGTGTTCCGCGAGGATCGACGGCGTGAGCGGGCCTCGTTGATACAGCGCCATGAGTACGCCGAACTGTCGGGGGGTGATGTCACTCTGGCGCGTCACCTTCTGATAGAGGACGTCGTAGCGGGCTTCGAGCAGCCGAAGAAGAAAGCCGATGCCGCCTTCGAGCTGCCAATTGCGCGCGAGCTCCGCGGCCAAATCCGTCTTGATTGCCTTGTCGGCTGACATGCCGTTGTCGACCTGCGCTGTAGTCCATCTGACCCCAAATCGGCATAGCCGTTAGCAGCTTGGTGTTCCGTCCTCAACCCTTGGGCTGGGTGCCGAGAGCAGGCCCGATCCGAAACGCCGGTCCCAAAGGCCACATCGGCCCTTGCAAGATGAGAATCGATATAGTACGTATACGTAACAAATGTAGACGCGAACGGATCAAGGTTCGCGCAGGGAGGGTGGTTTTGGATCTGCGCCAGTTTTTGTCGATCCCGTATCTCCTTGAGGCTGAAGCCGTCGAAACCGAGCCAGGCAAGTGGCTGTTGCGGCTCGCTTATCCGGAGCTTCCGGGCTGCATCGCCGAAGGGTTTGTCGTCGAAGACACGCTCAGAGAGCTCGAACGACGACGGATCGAACAGATCGTGAGCCTGGTGGAGGCGGGCAGTGAGCCTCCCGTTCCCCGAAAGCCGCTTGCCGCATCCGATCCGCTCTGGACCGCCCGTGATCTGGGCGTGTCACCCCGCATCGCTGCACTCCTCGAACGCGCGGCCAAATAACGCCACGGGACGAATCGTTGAATTGAACGGAGGAAGCTCATGCTGTCGCGCGAAGACAATGAAAGGCTGGTGAGAGTCGGAAAGGGCACTCCCCTTGGCGAGCTGTTCCGGCTGTATTGGATTCCGTTTCTGCCGTCCGCCGATCTGGTGAAGGACGGTCAGCCGAAGCGCATCCGGCTCTTGGGCGAAGATCTGGTCGCCTTCCGCGACACCGAGGGTCGCGTCGGCCTGGTCGATCATGCCTGTCCGCATCGCGGCGCGCCGCTGATGTTCGGCCGCAATGAAGATTGCGGATTGCGGTGCGTCTATCACGGCTGGAAGTTCGATGTGACAGGGGCGGCAACGGACATGCCGGCCGAGCCGGTTCGCAGCCGGCTGAAAGAGCGCGTGCGGATCAAGGCCTATCCCTGTCAGGAGCGGAACGGAATGCTTTGGACCTATATGGGTCCAGATGCTGCGAATCCTCCGCCGCTTCCGAACGTGGAGTGGAATCTGGTGCCGGCGGACCAGGTGCACATCTCGGTGCGGGTCCAGGAATGCAACTGGCTGCAGGCGGTCGAAGGCGAGATCGATTCCGCTCATGCGCCGTTGCTTCATGGCCGGCTCGATTCACAGGGCACCACCAGCGCGTGGATTCAGAAGCGCGATCTCCGTCCGATGTTCGAATGCATCAAGCAGGATTTCGGGATGAGCATCGCCGCCCGCCGGAACTACGACGCCAACACGTTGTACTGGCGCGTCAATCAGTTCGTGATGCCGTTCTATACGCTCGTTCCACCGCTGTCTCCGTTTCCGGATCTGAGCGGTCATGCCTGGGTGCCGATTGATGACGAGAACACGCTCTGCATCATGTTCTCGTATCATCCCTCGGAGCCATTGCTGCCGAAGACCCGTCAGATTTTTGCGGAGGGGCACAACGGCCGGGAGAGCGGGCACGTCAGTCGCCATGCGCTGGTCCAGCACCCCGTCACCGTTCCCTACGCCGGATACTGGACCAAATACAATCCGCAGAACGGCTTCCAGTTCGACTACGAGGCGCAGCAGACGACCTGGTTCTCGGGGCTGCCCGGGCTGTGGGTGCAGGACGGCGCTTGTCAAAGCGGTGTTTCGCCGATCTACGACCGCACCAAGGAGAACCTCTGCTCCAGCGACACCGGCATTGCGATGACGCGGCGCTTCCTGCTCGAAGCGCTCGGCGCCTATCGCGATCATGGCACCAAGCCAAAGGGCGTGACCGATCCGGATGTGTTCATGGTGCGCGCGGTGTCCCTGCAACTTCCGCCAGAGGACTCCTGGGCGGATGTCGGCGCGCCGTTCATGCGGGCGAAGTTGGGCGCCGATTTCGGATACAAGCTGTGAGCGCGTCCGCTCTCGCGAAGATCGACGATCGGGCATGGGAGGAGCCGGCGCTCGATGGCGCTGCCTCCATCGCCTCCGGAGGACAATCGAAGCCGATGGCCGAGAACATGATGCAAGTCCGCGTCAAACGGATCAGCTACGAGGCCGAGCGCATCAATTCATACGCATTCGTCGCTCCAGGCGGCGGCGATCTCATTGCGTTCACGGCCGGCTCCCACATCGATCTCCATCTCGCCAACGGAATGATCCGCAGCTATTCGCTCGTCAACGATTCTCGAGAGCGACATCGCTATGTCGTTGCCGTCAACAAGGACGCCGCAAGTCGAGGCGGCTCCAGTTTCATCCATGACACTGTGCGGGCGGGAGACATCATCACGATCTCGCACCCGAGGAACAACTTCGTCCTTGAGGAGAATGCGAAGCATTCGGTGCTGATCGCAGGCGGAATCGGAATCACGCCGCTGCTGTCGATGATCCGCCGGCTCCAGACACTCGGTCGCTCCTGGGAGTTGTTCTATGCAGCAAGGACGCGTTCCGCTGCGGCATTCATCGATGAACTGCATGCGCTGCGACCCGACATTCATCGAAACCTTCACGTGAATTTCGACCAGGAGCCGGCGGGGTGCATGCTCGACCTCGCCGAGATCGTCAAAAACGCGCCGGCGGACGCGCATCTGTATTGCTGCGGCCCGGTGTCGATGCTCGAGGCGTTCGAAGCGGCAACAGCTGACAGGCCAGCCGGCCAGGTTCATGTCGAATACTTCAAGGCGAAGGAAAAGCCGGCCGTCGAGGGCGGGTTCGAGGTCAGGCTCGCGCGGAGCGGACTAACGATCACTGTTCAGTCGGGACAGACGATCCTGCAGGCGCTGCTGGATGCGGGAATAACGGCGAACTATGCCTGTTCTGAAGGTGTCTGCGGCACCTGCGAGACCCGCGTCATCGAGGGGATTCCGGATCACCGCGATCAGTTTCTCAGCAACGAGGAGCGAGCGGCAAACAAGACAATCATGATCTGCTGCTCCGGCTCCAAATCATCGACGCTCGTCCTGGATCTTTGAGCGTACGTTACGACAATCAGAAATTGGTACATGACATGAGAAGCCTGCCGTATTCCCTGGGACTGTCCCTCCTCCTCGCGCTCTGCGTTTCCTGGAGCGCGTCGGCGCAGACGCCGCGGTCGATGAAGATCGGCGTCCTCAACGATGCCTCCGGTCCTTACTCCGACAACGCCGGCCCAGGATCGGTGACGGCTGCGAAAATGGCTGCCGAGGATTTCATGAAGCAGCATCCCGACTTCAAGGTCGAGATCGTTTCGGCGGATCACCAGAACAAGGCCGACGTCGGCGCCGGTATCGCTCGGCGATGGATCGATCAGGACAAGGTGGACGCGGTTGCCGACGTGCCGAACTCGGCCGTGGGCCTCGCCGTGAACGAGGTCGTCCGCGGCACCAGGGCGGCGCTGATCGCGTCAAGCGCCGCTTCGTCCGATCTTACCGGACAATATTGTTCGCCCAACACGATCCAGTGGACCTTCGACAGTTGGGCCGCCGCGCACACCATCGGCGACTACCTTGTGCATCACGGCGGCAAGAAATGGTATTTCATCGCGACCGACAATGCGCTTGGCAAATCCATGGTTCGCGATGGAACGTCGGTGATCAAGTCGAGCGGCGGCACCGTCGTCGGCTCCGTCAATGTTCCCATCGACAACGCCGATTATGCGTCCTTCATTCTGCAGGCGGATGGCTCCGGCGCCGAGGTGATCTCCTTCGCCACCGCCAGTGGCGACACGATCAATCTGATCAAGCAGTCGTCGGAGTTCGGGCTGAAGCAGAACGGGCGTACCTTCGCGGCGCTGCTCACCACGACGAATGACGTCGAGTCGAGCGGCCTTTCGGTGGCGCAGGGGCTCATCATCACCCAGCCGTTCTATTGGGATCTGAACGATGCCAGTCGGGCCTGGTCGGCCCGGTTCGGCGAACGGCAGCACGGGCATTCGCCCACCGCATTCCACGCCGGCGTCTACTCGTCCATACGCGCCTATTTGAATGCAGCTCTGGCCGCAGGAACGAATGACGCCCAGGCGATCATCCAGGAGATGAAGCGCGAGCCGATCGACGACGATCTGTTCGGGCCCGTCGTCGTCCGTCCGGACGGGCGCGCCATCCACAACATGTACATCTTCCGCGTCAAATCGCCCACAGCATCGAAGAGCAAATGGGATCTCCTGGAGCAGGTCGGCGTGCTCACCGGGCCCGAAGCGTTTCGGCCGCTCGATGAAGGCGGATGTTCGCTGCTCCAGCAGGCAAGGAACAACTGACGGACCATCTGCAGCGGCCGCGGGCATTCACGGAAGGCGGCGCCGATCTCGGATATCTGAACGACAAACCGATAGGGGTGAAAGATGCTGGATCAGCTGGAAGCGGAATTTCCGGAACATGCGCCTCGTCGCTCCGATGCGCCAAAAGCGCTGGATGGAATTCGGGTGATCGATTTCTCGCACTTCATCGCCGGTCCCCTCGCCACGATGATTCTCGCCGACATGGGCGCGGAGGTCATCAAGATCGAGGCGCCGGAGAAGGGCGACGATCTTCGCCGTTATCCGCCCTTGCATCCCGATCTCAGGCACGGCGCTCCGTTTCTCTGGACCAACCGCAACAAGCGCAGCGTCGCGGTCGACCTGAAGTCGGCGGAAGGCCTCAAGGTTGTGCGTGAACTGATTGCCACGGCGGACGTCGTCGTCGAGAATTTCTCGACCGGCGTGATGAAGCGACTGGGCCTCGACTACGACAATTGCCGCAGAATCAAACCTGACATCATCTATTGTTCGGTGTCGGCCTATGGCCGGGACGGCGCCTTTGCCGATCGGCTCGGTTTCGATCCGATCGCGCAGGTCGAGAGCGGGTTCGTGTCCATGAACGGCTATGCCGATCGCGAAGGCGTGCGCGCCTTGTCGCCGGTCATGGATATCTCTACGGCGATGATGGCCTCCAATGCGATCCTCGGCGCGGTGGTCGCGCGCCAGCGCAGCGGTGTCGGGCAAGCCATCGAGGTGTCCCTGTTCGACACCGCGGTGCTGATGACGGGTTACGCCACGCTGCAACATCTGTTCAGCGGCGCTGATACACAGCGGCACGGCAACACGTCTCCCGATACCTGCCCGTCGGGCGTGTTCCAGGCGCAAGACCGCTCCTTCTATATCAACTGCGGCAACGACAAGATCTTTCAGCGGCTGATGGCGCAGGTGATCGGCCGCGCCGACATGGCCACGGCCGAAATCTACGCGACCGGCCCCGAACGCATCCGCCGGCGCGACGAATTGTTCGCGATCCTTGGTGAAGCGTTCGCGCAGCAGCCATGGTCGTACTGGCAATCGCGGATGCGGGCGGCGGGCGTGCCCTGCGGGCAGGTGCGCAGCATCGGCGAGGCCATTCGTTCTCCGGAAGCGCGGGAGCGTGCGATCGTGACACGCATCCCGCATCCCACGGTCGGATGGGTGCCGAATGTGAGCCTGCCGATCCGATATTCTGAAACCCCGGTCGTGGATCCCGTCGTTGCGCCGGCCGTGGGCCAGCACACGGAGGAAGTTCTGCGCGAGGTGCTCGGCTACGACGACGCGCGGCTGGCACGCCTTGCGGAAGAGGGCGGGCTTGGCGCTCGTCGCCAGCCGGCGTCGGCGGACAAGCAGGCATGAGCGGGCGGAGCGATCGTACGCTCAGGGGCCGCGTTGCCGTCATCGGGATCGGCGAGACCGAGTATTATCGGCACGGCGCCTCGCCGGACGCGGAATTCAAGCTCGCGCTGAAGGCGATCTTCGCCGCCTGCAATGATGCCAGGCTCGATCCGCGCGACATCGACGGCTTCGCCTCGTACAGCGACGACCGCAGCGATGCGTCGCGGCTTGCCGCCGCGCTCGGCACGCATAGGCTGCGCACTGCGACGATGCAGTGGGGCGGAGGCGGTGGAGGGTGCTGCGCGGCGGTGGCGAATGCGGCGGCTTCGATCGTGGCCGGTCTCGCCGATTGCGTGGTCGTGTTCCGATCGCTGGCGCAGGGCCAGTACGGCCGCTTCGGGCAGACCACGGGCATCGATAACATCTCGGGCGAGAAAGCCTACCTGATGCCGTATGGCGTGCTCGCGCCGCCGCAGCGCTTCGCCATGCGGGTGCGCCGCTTTATGCATGACCATGGCGTGCGGCAGGAAGCCCTTCGCGCGATTGCGCTGGCGTCCTATCACCATGCGCAGGCGAACCCGCGCGCGGTCATGCATGGCAAGCCGCTTGATCCGGCGAAATACGATGCTTCGCGCTGGATCGTGGAGCCCTTTCATCTCTACGATTGCTGCATGGAGAATGACGGTGCGGCGGCGCTCGTGCTCGTGCCCGAGGAGCGCGCGAAGGACTTCCGCCAGAAGCCGGTCTACGTGCTCGGTGCAGCCGTCGGATCGGGGCATCGCACGGGTGCGATTCCGCACAATTCGCCGCTCTATGCCAGTGCCAGCTTCGATACGGTGGCGCTCGACCTTTACCGGATGGCTGGCCTCGGCCCATCCGATATCGGCGTGGTCCAGAGCTACGAGAACTTCACCGGCGGGGTCGTGATGGCATTGGCGGAGCATGGCTTCTTCAGGCCGGAGGAGGCGAACGACTTTTTCACCCTCGAGAACCTGATCGCGCCCTCCGGCCGGCTGCCGCTCAACACCAGCGGCGGCAATCTCGCCGAATGCTACATGCATGGTTTCGGGCTTGTGCTTGAGGCCGTGCGCCAGGTGCGCGGCACATCGTCAAACCAGGTCGCACGGAATGATGTGGCAATGGTCATCGGTGGCCCGATGGTGACGCCGGTCAGCAATCTTCTTCTCGGCTCGAGTGCAACGTTATGAGCAGCAGCGCAAGCGCGACCTATCTTCCGAAAGGCCTGCCGATTCCGGTGGCCGAGCCCGATGGCTTGTCGGCGCCTTACTGGGCAGGCTTGCGGCAAAACCGGCTTCTGGTGCAGCGCTGCAGCCATTGCCAAACCTGGCAATTCGGACCGGAATGGATTTGTCATCGCTGCCACGCCTTCGATCCCGAGTGGGTCGAGGTCGAGCCGCGCGGCCGTATCTTCAGTTGGGAGCGTGTGTGGCATCCTTCGCATGCGGCGCTCAACCAGCATGGTCCGTACCTCGTCGTGCTCGTGGAGATTCCGCAGGCCGGCGGCGTCCGCATGGTGGGCAACGTGCTAGGTGATCCCCTGCAGGAAGTCTTGATCGGAGCGGATGTTAAAGGCGTGTTCGAGCATCATCCGGATTCCGATCCGCCATACTCGTTGCTGCAGTGGCACGTGGTCGATGCGGTCAGGTCGTAATTGATGTGTCTGCGGATCGCCATCGCCAACGGAGTCGAATAAAGTTCCTCTGATTACGACGACTGTGGTCCCGCCGCACGATAGGAGTGTCATCGCTGACGTTCCTCAGTCGCGACTGAAGAAGATGCTGACGCCCGAACAAATGACCTTCGTCGGATCGGCGCGTCCGGATCACGTCGCAGCGCAATATCCTTAGGCGCTTTATAAATATATATATCTTGATCCAAAAAATACTTCGTGTCTTAATTCGCGCTAAGGGTGCGCAGCATCCAAAAAATATCAGGGAGGAAGACGATGTCGCACGCGCGGCCACGCGATGCGTGGGGTTGTCTGTTGTCGTTAGCGTTGGGGGTGGGTGCAGCCACCATCGTCACACCGGCGCACGCAGAGAATGGCATTACTGACACTGAAATTGTGATCGGCATCTCGGCCGCATTGTCCGGCCCGAATGCGGGTTACGGCGCGATCGCCCGCGGCACGGAAGCGTGCTTCAATTACCTCAATGCTGAGCAAGGCGGCGTCAAGTTCGGCGACGGCAAGACGCGCAAGATTCGGCTTGAGATCTTGGATGATGCGATGGAGCCCGCGCGTGCGGTGCAGAACGCGCGTCGGCTGGTGAGCCAGTCCAAGGTGTTCGCGGTCGTCGGCAATGTCGGCACCGGCGCCAATCTTGGATCGCGGCCGTACTATAATGCCGAGCATGTGCCGCAGATGTTCATCGCAACGGGCGGCCCGATGTTCGGCGCAAAGTCCGAGGTCGAAAAGAACCCTTGGACCATGGCCGCGTGGCTCGCCTATAACACCGAAGCCGCCATCTACGCGGCGTTCATCAAGCAGAAATTCCCGGACGCCAAGATCGCGCTGCTCAACGATGACAGCGGCGGTCCGTTCTTTGCCGATGCGTTCCTGAAGTCGGCCAAGGAGCTTGGCCTCAACATCGTCGCTCGCGAAGAACACACCTATAGCGAACCGACGATCAACGCGAAGATCAGCCGACTTGCCGCTTCGGGCGCCGATCTGTTCGTCGACGCCACCACGCCAAAATTCGTCGTGCAGGCTCTCAAGCAGATGGCGGCGATCAACTGGAGGCCGGTGCACATCATCTGGGGTGTCGGATCGAGCATCGGTGGCGTGTTCGAGCCGGCCGGCGTCGAGACCGCCAAGGGCGTCTACAGCGGCCAGTGGATGAAGGACCAGACCAACCCGGCCTATGCCAACGACGAAGACATGAAGCTCTACATCGCCAAGCTCAAGCAATATGGCGGCTCGCTCAATCCCGCCGACCAAAACGCGGCGGCCGGCTGGTACGCCTGCCACGCGACCAAGGGGCTGTTCGAGCGGATGGAGCAGCCGACCCGCGAGGCCTTCATGAAGGCAGCCCGCAGCATGAAGAACCAGAAGGAGCCGCTGATGCTCGACGGCATCACGCTGAACACCAATGGTGCCGAAGACGGCTACCCGATCGAGTCCGTGCAGATATCCCAGTTCGACGGCGTGAAGTTCGTGCCGGTCGGTCCTGTCCTCAATTACGAGGGTAAGACGCCGCTCTACGAGCCACCAGCCAAGTCGCAATGACACGTCGTAACGAGGAGACAACGTCCATGACCAACAACACATTCAAGACCATCGGATTCATCGGGCTGGGCGCCATGGGCAGCCAGATGGTGAAGCATCTGAAGGGGATTGCGGACATTCTCGTCTACGATACCGATGCGGCCCGTGCGGCCGAGGCCGCAAAGGCAAGCGGCGGCCGGATCGTCGACGGTGTGAGCGGCATGAGCTCGGCTGATGCAGTGATCCTCATGCTGCCGACAAGCGCGATCGTCGACCAGGTGCTGCACGGCGCCGATGGCGGCAAGGGCCTGCTCGATTATCTGCCCGCCGGCTCCATGGTGATCGACATGAGCTCGTCCGCGCCGACCAATTCGGTCGCGAACGCGGAGATCGCCGCCAAGAAGGGAATCCGCTTCATTGACGCGCCGGTCTCCGGCGGCGTCAAAGGGGCGGAGGCCGCAAGCCTGGCGATCATGGTCGGAGGTGCGCAGGCTGATTTCGATCGGGCGCTTCCGGTGCTGCAGAAGATGGGCGCCAAGGTCTTCCTGGTCGGCAAGGTCGGGTCGGGCCATGCGGTCAAAGCGCTGAACAACTTGCTCGCCGCCACGGCCTTCGCCGCCACCAGCGAAGTCTTCGCGGTCGGCGCCAAGTTCGGCCTTGATCCGACGACGATGCTCAAAGCGATCGATGCGTCGTCCGGCCAGAGCTTTCAGACCACCCATGTCTGGCAGAAGGCGGTCATCGACCGCACCTTCCAGTTCGGCTTCGCACTCGCTTTGATGGAGAAGGATGTCCGCGTGGCAATGTCGCTGTTCGACGCGATGGGATCCGATGCCCAGCTCTCGCGCACGGTGGCCGCGATCTGGACCAAGGCGCTGGCGAGCGCGGCGCCCGGCTCGGACATGACAGTCGTCGCCAAACAGGCTGAAGCTGCACTCGGCCTGTAACGCCCGGGATTGTCGAGGCAACTCTCTTTAGCCCTCACCGTGGGGACGAAGATCACATGAACGGCTCAACGGCTCATCTGTCCCCGCGGAAGGCGCCGGCTGCGACGGCGCCGCCGAAGCTGGCGGTGGACAATCTGTCGCTCAGGTTCGGCGGCCTCGTTGCGATCAATGCGCTATCGTTCCAGGTCGGGCGGGACGTCATCTGCGGCCTGATCGGCCCCAATGGCGCCGGCAAGACCAGTTTGTTCAACTGCGTCAGCCGGCTCTACGATCCGACGGACGGCAGGATCACCTTCGACGGGACTGACATCACACGCTATCGGTCCAAGGACATCGCGAAACTCGGCATCGCTCGCACCTTCCAGAATCTGGCGCTGATGAAATCGCTAACGGTTCTGCAGAATGTGATGCTCGGAGGCTATCACCACGGTCGCACCTCGCTCTTGCGCGCGCCGTTCGTGCCGGTGTCGCTTCGGTCCGAAGAAGCCGCCCAGCGCCGCGCGGCGATGGAGTTGCTGGCGCGCCTGCAGCTTGATCACCTGCACGATGAACGCATCGACAGCTTGCCTTATCCGACGCTCAAGCGGGTCGAGCTTGCCCGCGCGCTGGCGTCTCGTCCCTCGCTCTTGATGCTCGACGAGCCGGCCGGCGGGCTGTCGCACTCGGAGGTCGATGAACTCGCCCACACGCTGGTCCGGGTGCGCGACGAATTCAGCCTGACCTTGCTGCTGGTCGAGCATCACATGGGCATGGTGATGAGCGTCTCGAACGACATCATCGTGTTGGACTTCGGCAACAAGATCGCCGAAGGCAAGCCGGCCGACGTCAAGGCAGACCCCCGCGTCATCCAGGCCTATTTGGGGAAACAGCGTGAGCGTTCTCGAGATCAAGGGCATTAGCGCCGGCTACGGGCGCATTCCGGTGCTGCACGACGTTTCGCTCGCGGTCGGCGAAAGGAGTATCGCCGTGCTGCTCGGCGCCAACGGTGCAGGCAAAACGACGACGCTGCGCGCCGTCAGCGGTATGGTCAAATATACCGGGCAGATCTTGCTGGATGGCAAGGACCTGAAGGGGCTAGGCCCCGACCGGATCGCGCGCCTGGGCATCGCCCACGGCGTGCAGGGACGCGGCACCTTCAGCGACCTGACCGTCGAGGACAATCTGGCGGTCGGCGCCTTCCGTCGCCGCGACAAGGCTGAGATCGCAGCCGACATCGACCAGATGTACACCCTGTTTCCTCGCTTGCGCGAGCGCCGCAAGCAGAAGGCTGGCAGCCTCAGCGGCGGCGAGCAGCAGATGCTGGCCGTCGGCCGGGCGCTGATGCTCAAGCCGCGGGTAATGCTGCTCGACGAGCCGTCGCTCGGGCTCGCGCCGGTCATCATCGATGACCTCTACGAGGCGTTGCAACGCGTCAACCGATTGCAAGGCATCGCGATGCTGATCGTCGAGCAGAACGCCAATCTGGCTTTGGAGATTGCCAATGACGCCTACGTGCTTGAGACCGGCTCGATGGTGCTGTCGGGCACGGCCCGAGACGTGTCCAAGAACGACGGCGTCCGCGCTGCCTATCTTGGTAACTGATTATCCGCGACCGGTCTTGGCGCATGCAGGCTACTCCAATAACTGAACAGAGAAGCTGACGATGCAGTACTTCTTTCAGCAGATCGTCAACGGCATCGGGGATGGCGCGATCTACGCGTCGCTGGGCCTTGCCCTGGTGCTGATCTACCGAACGACGAACATCGCCAATTTCGCCCAAGGCGAGATGGCGACATTCTCCGCCTATCTCGCCTGGCAGATGGTCGATTGGGGCGTGCCGCTGTGGTGGTCGTTTCTCATCGCAATCATCCTGTCGATGGTGGTCGGCGTGCTGGCCTACTTGCTGCTGGTCCGGTGGGTTCAGCACCGGGATGAATTGACGATCGTGATCGTGACGCTCGGCCTGTTCCTGGCTTTCAACAGCTTCGACGGCGCGATCTGGGGATTTCTGCAGCTCTCATTGCCGAGCCCGTTCCCCGAGAAGAGCTTCGCCATTGGCGCGTTTCGGTTCAATGCCGAACTGCTGGGCACGATCGCGCTTCTGATTGCGATCTCGACCTGCATGTTCCTGCTGTTGCAGCATACGCGGCTCGGCACCGCGCTCCGCGCCTCGGCCTCCAACGCCACCTCCGCGATGCTGGTGGGCGTCCCGTTCACGGCAATGATGGCGATCGGATGGGGACTGGCAGCCGGGCTCGGGGCGGTCTCGGGCCTCTTGGTCGGACCGAAGCTGACGCTCGATCCCAACATGATGGGCGCCATCATCATCTACGCATTCGCGGCGGCCGTGGTCGGCGGATTGACGAGCTATCGCGGCGCGGTTGTTGGCGGCGCCATCGTCGGCATCTCGCAGGCACTATCAATGGCTTATCTTCCCTGGCTCGGTTCCGATCTGCAGATCCTGCTGCCGCTGATGCTGATCGTAGCTGTGCTGATCATCAAGCCTGAAGGTCTGTTCGGCAGCACCGTGGTGGTACGCGTATGAGCAGCATCGGAATTCCCGCCATGCAATCGGTCCGGCATGGCGAGGTGGTCGTCACAAAGATCGGCGTCGGCTTCGTGTTGGCAGTGATCCTGCTCGGCATGCCGCTCGTGATCCCCGAGTATCAGACATTCCAACTGACCGGCGTGATGACCTATGCCGTGGCGGCGCTGGGCCTCAACCTGATCACCGGCTATGTCGGTCAGGTCTCGCTCGGCCACAATGCCTTCTTTGCTTTGGGGTCGTATGCCGCCGTGCTTAGCGTCGCGTATCTGGGCGTCAACGATGTCCTGGCGGTCCTGATTTCGGCAGTTGTCACATTCATCGCCGGCGTGCTGGCGGGTTATCCGGCCAAACGGCTGCGGGGACTGTATCTGGCCTTGATCACGCTGATCCTCGCCGTATCCGTCGTCCCGCTGGTCAAGCAGTTCAAGGCCTATACCGGCGGCGCGGCCGGCCTGATGGTCGACAAGCCGGTGCCGCCGGCATGGTTCACGCTGGGCCAGGACGCATGGATCTATTACATGGTGCTGGCGTTCACCGTCGTTGTCTTCTGGCTGGTCAGGAACTTCGTCGGCGGCAGTAATGGCCGGGCGCTGGCCGGCATCCGCGAAGGCGAACTCGCCGCGTCGTCGATGGGCGTAGATGTCAACAGACTCAAGGTGATCGTGTTCGGGGCCGGTTCGATGCTGGCGGGCGTTGGTGGCGCACTTGCGACTTTTACGATCGGTTTCATTGGCCCGGACTCGTTCACGCTGATGCTGTCGATCAGCTTCCTGGCGGCGATCGTCGTGGGCGGGCTCGGAACGATCTGGGGAGCTTTGGTCGCCGGCCTGTTCCTGCAGTTCGTGCCGTCCTATGCCTCGGATCTCGGTCAGGCGTTCTCCGGTGCGGTCTATGGTGGTATCCTGATTGCATGCATGACCTTGATGCCGAATGGGATCGTCGGCTCACTAATGAAGATCATCGGCAATCGGCGCGAGGCCAGGAAAGCTGCCGATAGAACTGCTCCGAAAAGCGCCGAGAGAACGGCCGTGAAAGCCGCTGCCGACAGGGGCGTACGTGCCACCTGATCGCTCTGCCGGCTGCTCATGAAGGATGCGGCTCGGCCGGTGGTCGCTATAACGATGGAAGGAAAGACCATGACTGTACAAGTGCAAATCAATGGAAGGCTGAAGGCATCCGTGAGCGAGGCGGACAGCTCCGTGCGCCTTGGACCGACGCTTCAACTGTTGAATGGCGAATGGGTCGGCAGCGTCGATGGTCGCACGCTGGCGGTCGAATGCCCCGCCACCAAGAAGACGATTGCCCACACCCCGCGCGCGTCCGGGCAGGATGTCGAACGCGCGGTGATCGCTGCGGAAAAGGCCTTCGTGAGCTGGAAGAAGGTGACGCCGTCTCTGCGCGGCAGGGCGCTGCTCAAGATCGCCGACGAGCTTGAAGTCCGCGTTGAAGAGTTGGCCCGCATCATCGCCCACGAAACCGGCAATGCGCTGCGTACCCAGGCGCGTCCGGAGGCGCTGACCTGCGTGGAGGTCTTCCGCTACTTTGGCGGTCTGGCAAGCGAACTGAAGGGCGATACGCTGCCGCTGGGCGATGACATATTGAGCTACACGAGGCGTGAGCCGCTCGGCGTTGTTGGCGCGATCGTGCCCTGGAACGCGCCGGCGACATTGTCGTCGATCAAGATCGCGCCGGCCGTGTGCGCCGGCAACACGCTGGTGCTCAAGCTGGCCGAAGACGCGCCGTTCGCCGCCTTGTTCATTGCCGAAATCTGCAATCGGCATCTGCCGCCAGGCGTGTTGAATATCGTGACCGGCCTTGGTCCAGAATGCGGCGCAGCGCTCGCCACCCATCCGCGCATCAGCAAGGTGTCGTTCACCGGCTCGACCGCGGTCGGCCGCAGCATCCTGGCTGGCGCGGCGGACCGCATCGTGCCGGTATCGCTCGAGCTTGGCGGCAAAAGTCCAGCTATCGTTTGCGAAGATGCCGACGAGGATTGGGTCGTCCAGGGCGTTGCATCCGCGATGCGCTTCACGCGGCAAAGCCAGTCATGCACCGCCGGATCGCGCCTGTTCTTGCACCGGTCGATCTACGACAAGTTTCTCGACAAGCTGGTCGCGCTGATGAACGGCTACAAGATCGGTAATCCTCTCGACGAAGCCACCGACATGGGGAGTCTGATCAACAATAAGCAATATGGTCGGGTCTGCGGTTACATTGAAGACGGCATCAAGAACAAGGACGTCAAGCTGATCGCCGGCGGCCTGCCACCGAAGGAGGGCCCCTTGAGCGCCGGCTATTTCACCATACCGACGCTGTTCGCCAGCACGTCGAACAACTGGCGTCTCGCGCAGGAGGAAATCTTCGGCCCGGTGCTGGTGGCGATCCCATGGAGCGACGAGGTCGAGGTGCTGAAGATGGCCAATGACAGCCACTACGGCTTGGCCGGCTATGTGTTCTCACGCAACACGTCGCGCGCCATCCGCATGGCCCATGAGATCGATTCCGGCTGGGTCCAGGTCAACCAGGGCAAGGGCCAGATCATGGGCCAGCCCTATGGCGGGTTCAAGCAGAGCGGGCTCGGCAAGGAAATGTCGCTGGGTTCGATGCTCGAGGGCTTTTCGCGGCTGAAGACCGTAACTGTCAACTTGACGCTCTGATCGGCTTGCCTGGATTGGGGGAAACCGGGTACCGGTTTCCCGTCGATGATGGAACGCGCTTTGCGTGGAGATCATGCATGGCGGCAGACTGAAGCGCGATCGCTATTCGAACTGAAGCTATTTCCTTTTACGTCGGGGACCGAAACGTGTCGACCATGGCCCGGACGATCGCCTTCCGAAGTTGCCCAGGACCCATGTAGTGACCGAAATGAAGGTGAGCGACCGCATTTACAGTGTTGTCGAAAGGCAGATCAGCCAGCGCGAGTTGCTGCCTGGGGATCCGGTCGACGAAGAAAACCTGATGAGCCAGTTCGGCGTGTCGCGTACGCCGGTGCGCGAGGCCATTCTGCGCCTCAAGGCCGAGGGGCTGGTGTCCAGTATCTCCCGCGGCGGCGCCATCGTCTCGAAGATGGACTTCGCGCAGCTCCTGTCGGTGTGGGAGTTGTTGGCGGAGCTCGAAGGCCTATCGGCCCGCTACGCCTGCGAACGCATGACTAGCAAGGAGCGCGAGGCCTTGGCTGACGCCCATAAGGCGTCCCGCAGCGTTGTCGAACGTAACGACGCGCTCGGCTGGCAGCAGGCCAACATGGCGTTTCATGAGGTGCTGTACGCGGGATCCCGCAATCCGTATCTCCGTCAGGAGATCCTGCGGATGCGCACGCGAACCAGCGCCTATCGCAATCATTCGTTCGATGCGATGGGCTACATCAGTAAAGCTTATCAATATCATGGCCTGATCCTCCAGGCCATTCTCGAACAGGATCCATCCGCCGCCGCTAAGGCGGCTACGGCGCACCTGACGCCCGGCGAGGGAGCGCCTGGCGTGATGGAAATCATGCATAAGCTTCCGAAGGCTCTGCTAGGATGAGCCACTGGCCGCCTGCTGAGAACAGGCTAGCCGATTTCAGACCCGGACTCGATCCGGCATGGTGGGATCGCCGCTTTCCGCCTCGGCGAACCCCGCCTGCAGAACCTCCTCGCGCTTGTGACGGAGATGGGTGCGCAAGATATGGGAGAGGCCGACGCCGTCGCGACGCTGCAGCGCGTTGAGGATCGCTTCGTGCTCATGAAGCGCTAAGGCCCAGCGGTCGGATGTCATCGGCGTGACATAGCGCGCGCGCCGAATACGCGCCGTGACCGAATTGTACAGACCGATGAGCACGGGATTGCCGGCCGCCGCAACGATCGCCTCGTGAATGGCCCGGTTGCAGCGGTAGTACTGAATCAGATCGCCGTTACGATAATGATGTGCCATCGCGGCATGCGCAGCGGCAATCTCACCTATTTCTTCCTCAGTGATGCGCTCACACGCAAGCTCGCCGGCCAGGGCTTCGAGCCCTTGGCAGACCTCGAACAGGTCACGCATGTCCTTGTCGGTAAGCCTGGCTGCGCGGGAGCCGCGGTTTGGCAGCAACTGCACAAGGCCTTCGGCCGCCAGCACTTTGAGGGCTTCGCGCAGCGGCGTGCGCGAGATCTGCAGCCTTTCGCATAGATCGCGCTCGGGAATCCGAGCGCCAGGCGGTATTTCGCCGTCGAGCAGGATCGCGCGAATGCGGCTGACGACCTCCTCATGCAGCATTTCGTCGAGCCTCCAATTTTGAATTCAAAATAGAAGAATATCTACAGGATGGCGGCGGTTCCAGCTTGATAAACCCAAATTTTGCATTCAAAATTGTGAAAACGATTGGATAGAGGAAATGGATCAGGACGTGGCGGAAGATCTCGTCTTCGAGGTCGCGAGCGGCATTGGACGGGTCACGTTCAATCGTCCTCAGGCCAGAAACGCCTTCACTTTCGAAATGTACGAGCGGCTCGCCGAAATCTGCGAGCAGGCGAACAGCGATCAGGCAATCAAGGTGCTGGTGCTTCGCGGCGCTGGCGACAAGGCCTTCGCCTCGGGAACGGACATCAACCAGTTCCGCGCCTTCACGACGCCGCAGGACGCACTCGATTACGAGAACCGTATCGACCGCGTGCTCACCACGCTCGAGCAGTGCAGGGTGCCGACGATCGCCGCGATCAACGGCTTCTGCACCGGCGGCGGTGCCGGCATCGCCGCGGCCTGCGATCTGCGCATCGGCACCAGAAGCGCGCGGATCGGCTTTCCCATTGCCCGCACGCTCGGCAATTGCCTGTCGATGTCGAATGTCAGCCGGCTCGCCGCCCTTGTTGGACCGGCGCGCGTCAAGGATTTGATCTTCACGGCGCGGCTGGTCGAAGCCGCCGAGGCCGCGGCGATCGGCCTGCTCACGGAGGTGGTCGACGATCTCGCGGCGCTCGACGGGCGTGCCGATGAGGTCGCTCGGCTCCTTGCCGGCCACGCACCGCTGACGCTCAGCGCGACAAAGCAGGCGGTCGCACGCCTGCAGAAGCGGCTGACGCGCGAGGAGGGCGAGGACCTCATCGTCATGTGTTACATGAGCGAGGATTTTCGCGAGGGGCTGGACGCGTTTCTCAACAAGCGCGCACCGCAATGGCGCGGGCGATAGGGATATGACGATGCAAGGCAACCAATCGCAGTCCGCTGCTCGCCCGCAAGGACCGCTCGCCGGCCTCAAGGTCGTCGACCTCACCCATGTCATGGCGGGACCGACCTGCACGCTGATGCTCGCCGACATGGGCGCCGATGTCATCAAGATCGAGAAGTGGCCGAACGGCGATGACACCCGCCATTCGGTGCCGCCGAAGATTGGCGACGAGGCGGCCTCGTTCCTGATGATGAACCGCAACAAGCGTGGCGTGGTGCTGGACCTGAAAACCGCCGGCGGCAAAGAGGTGCTGCGGCGGCTGATCGCACGTGCCGATGTGCTGGTCGAGAATTTCGCGCCGGGTGCGATGGAGCGGCTGGGCTTCGGCTATGAGGCGTTGCACGATGAGTTCCCGGCGCTGATCTATTGCTCGCTCTCGGGGTTCGGCCGCACCGGACCCTACAAGCATCGCCGCGGCTTCGATCTGGTCGCCCAGGCCATGAGCGGGATCATGAGCTTCACTGGCGAGCGGCCAGACGGCCCGCCTGTGAAGTGTGGTCCACCCCTATCGGATATTACCGCGGGCCTCTTGGCCTGCATGGGAATCCTGGCTGCGTACACGCATCGACTGAGGACCGGTGAAGGGCAGTGGGTCGAGACCTCGCTGTATGAGGCGGCGCTGGTGCAGACCTACTGGCAATCGACCATCGCGCTCGCCACCAACACGGCGCCGCGCGCGATGGGCTCGGCGCATCCGCTCAACGCGCCATACCAGGCATTCGAGGCTTCGGACGGCTGGCTCGTTGTCGGGGGCGCCAATAACAAGAATTGGCTGTTGATGCTGGAGGCGCTGGGCGCAACCGAGCTTGCATCCGATCCGCGCTTCGTGACCGGCGCTGATCGCATGGCGCATCTGAAGGAGCTCGAAGCGGTCTTGAGCGAGCGCTTCCGCGCGGGGACACGGGCGCACTGGCTCACGGTCTTGGGAGGGAAGGGCGTGCCATGCGGTCCTGTCCACGACATGCTGGAAGCGCTGAACGATCCGCAAACGCTTGCGCGCGAGATGGTCGTGGAGGTCGAGCATTCGACGCTCGGACCGGTGAAGACGATTGGGCTCCCGGTCAAGTTCTCGGTGACGCCCGGGAAAGTGCGTTCTGGCGCGCCGGTCTATGGCGAGCATACGCGCGAGGTGCTGTCCGAGTATGGGTTCGATGACAGTCAGATCGAAGCGCTCGAGAAAGAAGGCGCAATCGTCTCGGCAGCCATCGGTCGATAAAAGCAGCTCGTGTAACGTCGCGATAGGCCGATACGACAAACAAAACAGGCAAAAAATCAGCCGGAGGAAACCATGGACGTCACGTCGAGATTCCTGCTGCCTGCCGCCGCAATCCTGCTCGCCGGCACGATTCCAGCGGGCGCGGCCTGGCAGCCGCAGAAGCCGATCGAGTTCGTCGCGACCGCAGGGCCGGGCGGCGGCACCGACAATCTGGCGCGTGCGGTCCAGAACATCATCACCAAGTACAAGCTGACCGACCAGCCGATCGTGGTCGTCAATAAGGGCGGCGGCAGCGGTGCGGAAGGTTATGTGTACGGCAAGGCTTCGGCCGCCGATCCCCACAAGGTGATCTTCGGCACGTCGAACGCATGGCAGCAGCCGCTCGTGTCCAAGGTCGCCTTCAACTACACCGATCTCACTCCGATCGCCGCGATGGCGCAGGATGAGTTCCTGCTCTGGGTCAAGCAGGACGCGCCGTACAAGACGGTCAGCGACTATCTGAAGGCGGCGGCCGCGAATGAATTCAAGATGGGCGGAGCGCAGTCGAAGGATACCGACGAGGTGCTGACCCGTATGATGGAAAAAGTCGGGCACATCAAGTTGATCTACATTCCGTTCAAGAGCGGCGCCGAGGCCGCCGTGCAGCTCGCGGGCGGTCATATCGACTCTCACGTCAACAACCCCTCTGAAAGCCTGGGGCAATGGCGCGGCGGAACGCAGCGCCCGCTCTGTGTCTTCAGTCCTAAGCGACTGTCGCAGGGGCCTAAGGTCACCGCGACCGAAGGCTGGAGCGACGTGCCGACCTGTGTCGAACAGGGACTCGACATCTCGCAGTATGAGCAGCCCCGCACCGTCTGGCTGCCCGGCAAGGTCACGCCGGAGCAGACTACCTTCTATGTCGAACTCATGAAGAAGGTGCGAGCGACACCGGAATGGAAGGACTACATCGAGAAAACCTCGCAGGTCGACACCTTCCTGACGGGGGCCGAGTTCGACAGCTACATCAAGCAGGACCTCGAGCACATCAAGCAGGTCGCGGCCGAGCAGGGGTGGCTCGTCAAGTGAGCCGGTCGGCCACGTCGAGCGAAGCTATCCGGGTTTAGCGCCGGGCTGGAGCAGATCGATGGTCTCACGCCGTGCTCTCGAAATTGCAACCGCCATTCTCACCGGCGGCTTCGGTGTCGCCGTGGTGGTGTCCAGCTTCGACAACGGCATCGGCTGGTCGGCCGCCGGAGTCGATGCCGGCACCTTTCCGTTCCTGACCGGTGTGATCATCGTTGCTGGCAGCCTCTACAATCTCGCCCGCGGTGTCTTGCCGGGCGGCACGCTGGCAAGCGTTCCCGTGGCCATCACAGGAATCGAGCTGCGCCGCCTCGCAGGGCTGTTCGTGCCTGCCGCTCTCTTCGTGGCGCTGATCCCGATAGTCGGGATGTATGTGGCCTCAGCCGGCTACGTCTTCGCTGTGCTGGCGCTGCCGAGGCATCAATCGCTGCTTCGCTCGCTGGCGATGGCATCGGCCACGCCGCTCGCGCTGTATGTGGTGTTCGAGCGCATGTTCCAGGTGACGCTGCCGCACGGCGCGCTCGCCGCCGCAGCAGGGCTCTAAGGGGGAGAGCGAATGGAAAATCTCCAGGAGCTCCTGCACGGCTTCACGATCGCGGTCACCGTGCCGCATCTGGTGCTGATGGTGATCGGCGTCCTGCTCGGCATTCTCGTCGGCGTGCTGCCGGGCCTGGGCGCGCCGAACGGCGTGTCGCTGCTGTTGCCGCTGACCTTCGGGATGCAGCCGGTCTCGGCCATCATCCTGCTTTCGAGCATGTATTGGGGCGCGCTCTTCGGCGGCTCCGTCACCTCGATCCTGTTCAACATTCCCGGAGAGCCGTCGTCGGTCGCCACCACGTTCGACGGCTATCCGATGGCGCGCGACGGCAGGCCGACGACAGCGCTTGCCACCGCCTTCGGTTCGGCCGCGTTCGGCGCCCTGGTCGGGGTCATTCTGATCACCTTCCTCGCATCGTGGGTGGCGCAGGTCGCGCTCGCCTTCGGGCCGCCGGAGTACTTCGCCGTCTATTTCCTCGCCTTCGCCAGTTTCGTTGGCATGGGTGGCGCGGCGCCGATCAAGACGGTGGTCGCTCTGGCAATCGGCTTTGCGATTGCTGCCATCGGCATCGATACCGTCTCCGGCAGCGTACGCCTGACAATGGGTATCGATGAGCTGGTGAAAGGCGTGAGCTTCGTCGTGGCGGTTATGGGATTATTCGGCATCGGCGAGCTGCTGGTTGCCGTCGAAGAGGAGTTTCACGCACGCGGGGTCTCCTCAAGGATTGACTGGAAAGAAGTCTTCCGCGCGGTCGTCCGCCTGTCGCGGCATGGCATCGCTCTGCTGCGCAGCGCGGCCATCGGATGCTGGATGGGGATCACGCCGGGCGGCCCGACCGCGGCGTCTTTCATGAGCTACGGGATCGCCCGACGCTTCTCACGGCGTGGTCGCCATTTCGGCACGGGCGAAGTCGAGGGGATCATCTCCCCGGAGACCGCCGATCACGCGGCCGGCACCAGCGCGCTTTTGCCGATGCTGTCGCTCGGCATTCCCGGCTCGGCGACCGCCGCGGTGATGATGGGCGGCTTGATGATCTGGGGCCTCAATCCCGGGCCTATGCTGTTCGTCGACCAGAAGGATTTTGTCTGGGGCCTGATCGCCTCCATGTATGTGGGCAACATTGTCGCCGTCGCGCTCGTGCTGCTCACCGTTCCGATATTTGCGGCCTTGATGCGGATTCCGTTCGTCATCATTGCGCCCCTGATCGTGATCATCTGTGTCGTTGGCGCCTATTCGGTGTCGAACTCCTATCTCGATGTCGTCATGATGCTCGGCTTCGGCGTCATCGGCTATCTCTTCAAGAAGATGTTCTATCCGCTCGCCCCGCTCGTGCTCGCGATCGTCATCGGCGACAAGGCCGAGGATGCCTTCCGGCAGTCGATGCTGATGTCCAAGGGATCGCTCGGGGTGTTCTTTGCCAATCCTCTCGTGACGAGCCTTGTCTTGGCCGGGCTGACGCTGTTGCTGCTTCCGCTCGCGCTGCAGATCGCGCACGTCCTGAGCAAACCGCGCGAGAAGGCCCTCGCGCCAGGTCCTGAAGACAGGAGCCAGCAGAAGTTGAGGATCACATGACCACAAAGCCGCTCATCGCACTTGCGTGGTAGATCCCGCCGGCATCGGCCCTGAGCTGACGGCGAAGCTTGTCGCGACGGGAGGAGATTCGACAGTTCGCCCGTCTCGTCGTGATCGGCGACCGTCTTCGACGGCCCGCGGAGCCGACTGTTCGCATCAACGGGGCAGTTCGGCCTCGGGACAAAATGCGCCAGGGAAATGCAGCTCTTGGGGCAAAGCGGACATCGCCCGCATATGTCTCGGAATGGCTGCCAACAGAAGTCACGGTTGTTTGGTCTTGTCTAGCCCGCGAGACTCATCCTATGCGCTAAGAGCCTAAGGCAGGCGAAGCTCCATTTTCATGGCGTGGGTCGAATATGCGGAAATCAACCCGAGATCTCCCTACAACCGGTTATGCCATCCTCGTGGATGGTCGTGTGAAGACTGAATTCGCAACGAGGGACGGCGTTGAGGGCGGGGCTAAGGATTTGAAGCGGCGCTTTCCGATGCTGCAAGTCAAGGTCTACGATGCGCAAACCAAAGCGGATCGCGAAATAGACGTGTTTTGACATCTACATTAGCGCGGAGTGAACCGCTGACCCGAGAAAGTGGCGTGGCTTGTCGCCCAGCAGTTCGCAATTTTGCGCTTTCATCTAACCAGTTCGCCGCGATATATCGCCTGTCGGAGAGCATGATGATGTTTCGAAGGCAGAAGAGCAGATCTCGCGCACGTGATGCACGGCAGGTACAGCAAGGGTACGAGCGCAACAAGAGTTCCGGCGGGGACATCCAGGCCCGGATTGCCGAGTTGAGAAGCATGCCGCGGGAAAAGCTCGCGGATGCGGTGTTCCTGCTCTCGATGGCGACAAAGCAGCAAAGTGAGCGGATACGACGATCGATCAAGGAGCGCGCGGAGGCCGAGTTCGAGTTTGATCCGCCACCCAACGGAGATATCGCTGACTATCTCGCGGAGGAAGCAGTCTCGGTTTTGCGCCATCACGAGGCTGATGTGCCGACGCTCATCGATATCTTGTCTCAGAGATCGCCTGACATTGACTTCACCGTTCATCAAACGGACGCCGTTTCAATGCTTGCCGCGATGATTCGGGAACAGCGGCTCGAAGGCATTCTCGAAGGTCTCAGGCTTGCTGGCCTCCTGAACGAATCCTCAAAGAATCGTCATGCCGGTTTTAGTTCGTAGGGGCGAATCGATTGGAGGGAAACTCCGCAAGGCGCCTGCGGAGAGTCGCGCAAAGAAACGAAAGACCCCTACGCGGACTGCGATCGCTTCTGCGTCCCCGCTCGGCATGATGGCTCTCCATCTGCTCGCGCAATGGAGAAAGTCTGGCAGCCATGGCATTGTCTTTCTTGCCGAGAACGAGAACAGAGCCGAGCGGCTCGGCGGCGTCATTCATGATCTCGACCGCTCGTGCGAGGTGCTGGTTTTTCCGCGGCTGAACACCCTGCCGTTCGATCAGTTGGAGCCGTCACACGAAATCGCCGGCAGACGGAGCTCGGTCTTGCGGCGCCTCGCCAGGCCCGAGGAGCCAATCCTGCTGGTGTCCACGGCGGAGGCGGTGATGGAGCGCCTGCCGCCACCGGCGACTTGGTCTCGTTCAAGTCTCCATCTGAAGGTGGGCGCTACATTCTCCCAGCAGGACCTCCGGTCGCGGCTGGAGGTTCTCGGATACGACCTCGATGATGAGGCGGAGTATCCTGGCAGCGCGCTGTTCCACGGGAAGACTTTCGAGATATTTCCCGCCGGCGCACTCGGTCCATTCCGCGTGGAACATGCGGGCCAGGTGATACGGCGGATTTCGTCCTTCAACCCGACAGAGCACGAGGTTGTTTTCGAAGCGAAGGAGCTCGTCATTGATCCGATGTCGGAGCGCCTAGCGTTCGGAAGCAAACGCGGAAAGCGCGCGACACTGATTGACTATTGTGGCCGGGCCAAGTGGATCGCCGATGCGACGGTTCCGGCGCACGCCGAGAGTTGGTTGAGCACGATCGAGGAGGCGGCCAGTCGCACGGACAGGGAGCGCGAATACCTTGGCAGGCGCGAATGGAAGCAGGCCACCAAACGCATGAAGGTGCTGTCCCGCAAGGCAGCTTTCATCCCCACACCGGACTTTTCGAAGGTCGCTTCACCCAGAAAGGCTCTGCGAGCGTTCGTCGACGAGACACGACGCGCCGGTTCGCGCCTCATCTTCGTAGCGGCGCAGGAGGAAGATCTGCGCGCCATGGAGCGGATGAGTGGGGTCAAGGCTGAGCGCTTTTCGAACTGGAACGAGGCGACGGCCGGACGCAATCGCGAAGCGGCGATTCTGGCCGACTTCGATGCGGGATTTGTCGAGGCTGGCCGGAAGCCCTTGGTCGTTGTGACGGCTTCCGATGTGCTCGGGAGCAGGGCCCATCATCCGCAGCCCATGGCCAGGGCCTGGAATGCCGCCTTCGACCGGGCAGATGTGCCCGAGCCGGGCGCCGTGGTCGTTCATCTGCAGCGAGGACTGGCGTTGCTCGATGGATTGCAGACGGTGGCGATGGGGGGCGTATCGTCGCACGAAACGATCCGGCTCGTATTTGCAGGAGATGATGCCGTTCTCGTTCCGCCCGCCGACCTGACCCTGATTTGGCCCTACGCATCGGAGCCCGGCGAGCTGACGCTGGACAAAGCCGACGGGAGTACATGGTGGGCTCGGCGCACCGAGGCGGAGCAGGAAATTCAAATCGCCGGAAAGCAACTCGCCAGACATATCGGTCAGCGTCGCCGGCGGAGGGCAGCCAAACTCGTACCACCAGGCCCGGCTTACGAGAGGTTCGTCGCTCGTTTTCCCTATTTCACGACGGTCGACCAGGCGAAAGCCATTCGGGACGTCCTCGATGATCTCGCATCGGGGCACCCTATGGATCGGGTCATCTGCGGCGACGTCGGATTTGGTAAGACCGAGGTTGCCTTGCGAGCGGCGGCCGCAGTCGTACTGTCGAGGAGACAGGTGGCAATCGCGGTGCCGACAACTGTTTTGGCAAGACAGCATGTCGCGACGTTTCGCAAACGGTTTGCTCCGTTCGGTATTGAGGTGGGAAGCCTGTCGCGGGCCACATCAGCGCCGGAGACACGGCGGACGAGGGAAGGGCTAAAGAGCGGAAGGCTGAAGGTTGTGGTCGGAACGCAGGCTCTCGCCTCGAAGGACGTGAAGTTTGCCGACCTTGGTCTGATTGTCATCGACGAGGAGCAGCATTTTGGCGCAGCAGAGAAGGCAAGGCTTTCAGAGCTGGCCAAGGGTATCCATACGCTTTGGATGAGCGCCACGCCGATACCGAGGACGCTCGCGGCGGGTCTCGCGGGCTTCAGGGATCTCAGTGTCATTGCGTCTCCGCCCGCTCATCGCCTTCCCGTCCTGACAAAGATCGCTCCGCTTTCGGACGCTGCCATCGTCGCGGCCTTGTCGCGTGAACAAAGACGTCACGGGCAGAGCTTCTTGATTTGTCCACGTATCCAGGATCTCGATCCGATGCTGGCGCGCGTGCAAGCGATGGCCCCGGATCTTCGCATCGTTTGTCTCCATGGCAGATTGTCTGCCGACGAAATTGACGACCGGATGATGAGTTTCGTCGAAGGCCGCGCGGACGTTCTGCTGGCGACCAATATCGTGGAAAGCGGTCTCGATATCCCACGTGCGAACACGATCGTGGTCTGCTGGCCCGAGCGGTTCGGTCTCGCGCAACTCCATCAACTCAGGGGTAGGGTGGGACGCGGTGGCATTCGCGCGTTTGCGTATCTGTTGACGGATTCAAACTCGGAGCGATCCGAGAAACGGTTGGCTGTTCTGGAGGAGTTCAATAGGCCAGGTGCGGGCTTTGCGATCAGTGCTCGAGATCTAGACCTCAGAGGGGCAGGGGATCTGCTTTCCGAGCGGCAGTCGGGCCATGTGCAGGTTTTCGGTCCCGTGCTCTACAGCCACCTTCTGAAACTGGCCTCGGAGAAAGCCCACGACAGTGCCGCCGACCTGTGGGTGCCCGACCTCAATCTTCCGATCGCGGATATGTTGCCGCCAAGCTTCGTGCAATCGGAGCCGGTCAGGCTGGAAATCTACGCTCGTGCAGCCAGGTGTCGAAGTGAGGACGAACTGGATGACTTGGAGGAGGAGACGCAGCGACGGTTCGGCAAATTGCCGCCGGCAGTCCGCGATTTCTTTGCTGCCGCAAGGCTCAGGATCGACTGCAGGCGACGCGGCATCGTAAGATTGGATGTCGGTCAGGAGGCAGTCGCCGCGACATTCCTGCCGGGACGGCTACGAAAGTCGAGAGCGCGATCGTTCCAACGCGACGGCGATAGGGTCGTCCACACCAGCGAGCGCTGCGTCGGGCCGCTTGGCAAGGCGGAAGAGTTCCTGGACCTTCTGGACGAGTGAAGCCTGAAAAGCCGCAGAGTGCGGCGGGCGATGAGCGCGAGCAACGCAACGACATAGTTACCCAACCGCTCGGAAGCAGCCGTGAGCGACGATCAGAGCTCTAAGGGGAGGGATTGGGGGCGCTGACGAGCGACTTCGGTCTTGAAAGTGTCGCACTCCTCGCTCGGGCCTTTGCTCAACTCCAAACGATGATTGAGACCGTTGGCGCGACTTGTCTGAGATACGTTGCTGTGGACCGCCGCGGGAGCCGTCCGGCTACAGGACCGACCGCTCTTGGCGCGAAACGGACTTTCGATCGGACGCACAAGTCGCCAAAGGGCCAACAGCCGACAGCTGGCTCTAGGCGCGCGCCTTGGCACTGACGCGAACCGATAGGGACGTCTCAACGTCGACTATTTACAGCCATTCCTCGGGATAGCGCCTTCGAGAGTGCGGCTGCAGTTTCCCGCAGAGCTCCAAGCCGGTCTTCCATCTGCTTGTTCATAATTCGCTCGAGCGGCCCAGTCATGCCTACTGATTGAAGAACTGTGCCATCCGAAAGCGCGACGGGGACAGCAAGCGCCGCAAGTCCTTCGTCGATTTCCCCAATACAGGTGGCGTAGCCCATTCTTCTGACCTTCGCGAACTCCTGATCAATCCACTTTCGGCTGGTGTGTGAATTGACGGTCGGCTTAGGAAGCTCATTTGAGAGAGCTTCAGCGATCAGTTCTTTGCTCTGAAATGCCATGATGGCCTTGCCAGTCGCTGCGGCATTCACGGGCATCTCGATTCCCGGCTGAACATATCCGCGCCACCTCACATCGGGCGAATATGAAACAGCTACCAGTACGCGCGACCCAACGAGGCGTGCGAGATAGCAAGTCTCGGTGGACGCCTCCGTCAAAGCATGAATATGGGGACCGGCGAGCGACGCGTACCAGCCATCGTCCGCGCTCGCATGAAGTAAGCGCGTTAGCCTATCGCCCACGGAATAGGTGCGTCCTGCTTCCGCTTCGACTGCTAGTCCTGATCGAACCAGTCCCTTCAGCAGTCGATGCGCGGTTGTCTTGGGGAGTTCGAGAATCGATGAGACGTCGGCGAGCGTGATCGTGCCAGGGAAGGCGGCAATCACTTCGAGCACGTCGATGTATCGAGCCAGCGGGCCGGGCGAATTGTCATCCATCTGCATGTGATCCGATCAATTTTTGTGCGGCGCAAGCAAAAATGAACGGCTTGACACCTGACGAGGAGGCCGTCTACCGTTTCGTTATTCGGGATAATGTTCCGGAAAACGGAACGTCTGTCAAGCCTCGTGCGACTCCATTGGGCGTGATGGACAAGGTTATTTCATTCCAGGAGGCGACATGAAGATCACGCGGAAGGCCTTTCTCAGCTCGACGATCGGAGCAGCGATGCTGTCGTTCGTCGGTGCGGCTCAAGCTCAGCAGGGTGGGCCCATCCTGATCGGCGCTACCGTCCCGATGACGGGGCCGCTGTCGCTGACGGGCAAGCAGTACCAAAACTCCCTTTCGATGGCCGAAGAGGACATCAATAAAGCGGGGGGTATAAACGGTCGTCAGATCAAGATCGTGTTCGAGGACACGCAGGCGTCCAACGGAACCGCGGTCAACGCATTCGTAAAGCTGGCCCAGGAGACCAAGCCCGCGTTCTTTTTTCTGTCGAGCTACTCCACGCAAAATCTCGCAACCGCGCCCGAGCTAAGCAAAGTTCAAGTGCCAGCGATGTATGCGGGCGGTGCCGACGTCGTGGCCGAAAACGGAAATGAATGGATGTTTCGCATCCGTCCCGCTGACAGCGTTTCGGCCGAAGGAATGGTGAAGGCTGCTGTCGACGTCATCAAGGTGAAGAAGCCCGGAATTCTCTATATCCAGAACGACTTCGGCCAGGGCGGTGCGCAGACGGCCGCCAAGCGCTTCGAGGCCGCAGGCATCCCGGTCGCCGGCATGGAAGCCTATGGTCAGAACGACAAGGACTTCTCCGCGCAGCTCCTTAGTCTCCGCAACAAGGGCGCGGATGCCATTCTGATCTTCAACTATCCGCAAGATGGCGCGCTGGTGCTCCGCCAGGCCAAGCAGCTCGGCTTCAAGATGCCGCTCGTTACGTCCTCTGCTGCACTGGTACCCGCCGCGACGCAGCTTCTTTCACCAGCAGACCTCGAGGGTGTCTGGGGGGTGGTCGATGCTTTCATGGACGTCAGTGTCGGTGGTCGGATGAAGGACTACGTGGAGCGCTTCAAGTCGAAGTTCGGAGTTGATCCAGATCCCTACGGGCTTGCGTACTATGACGGAGCGATGCTGATGGCCGACGGTATGCGTAAGGTCGGAACCGATCCGAAAGCGCTGCGCGAATGGTTGTCCTCGGTCAAGGGATGGCAGGGCATTGGGCACGTCTACTCGTACGATAGCAAAGGCAACGGCGTTCGCGATCTTGCTGTTGTGAAAGCGAAGCCTGGCACAAAGACCCTAGAACTCGTGCAGCCTGTCACGCTCAACTAGTCATTTACAACGAAATGGTCTGCGGTTCGGCAAGCCGGCCGCAGGCCGAGACCGTGTAGGTACGTCATGGCGGACTTCGTTCAGCTTCTAATCAACGGACTGGCGATCGGCAGCGTGTACGCGCTCGCTGCGATCGGCTTCGTGATCGTTTACTCTGCTACTGGAGTGGTGAATTTCGCGGCCGGTCAATTCGTAATGTTCGGAACGTTCGCCGGCGTTGCGACGCTCATCAACGCTCAACTTCCCTGGCCATTTGCATATTGCGCGGCGCTCCTCATCATGGCGCTGTTCGGGGCCTTGTTCTTTATCTCGGTCTATCTGCCTCTACGACGTGGTTCGGTTGTGACGATCATCATCGGGACCGTTGCCGTTAGCATCACGATGCAGAACGCCGCGTTACTGTCGTTTGGGTCGTGGCCGTTCCGCCTGCCGTCTCCCGTCGAAGACAGCGCGGTCTCTCTCGGCGGCGCGATCATTTCCACGCACGCCCTTGGCGTGGTCGCTGTGACCGCAGTGATGGTCGCCGGATTATGGCTTCTCTTCAATCGCACTTCGGTTGGCGTGGGGATGCGAGCCGTCGCGCAGGATGTGCAGGCCGCCAAGTTGATGGGTCTCAAAGTCAACCGCTTACTTGCGTTATCGTGGATCCTCGCGGCGGTACTCGCGGGCGTCGCGGGACTAATGCTCGGACCAATGTGGTTCGCGGACGTCAACATGGGTGATCCGATCGCATTGAAGGCCTTCGCTGCGACCATCATCGGTGGCTTTGGAAGTCTGCCGGGGGCCATCGTGGGCGGCCTGTTCGTTGGCTTGAGTGAAGTCCTCGGCGCATCCTACGTCTCGTCCGCGTACAAGGATCTAATCTCCTTCGGCATAATGATCATCTTTTTGCTGGTGCGTCCGCAGGGCGTCTTCGGCGAGAAGATCCAGGATCGAGGCTGATCGGATGGCGATGCGTATCCCCGTGCAGATCGCTGCGGCGGTCATTGTGATCGGCGGGCTTTCCGGTATCGTCCTTCCGGAATACCATCTTCGCCTGCTGAATTTGTCACTGATCTCCGCGGTAGCGGTGATCGGGCTCAACTTTGCCTTTGGCTATGCCGGTTTGATCTCGCTCGGTCATGCTGCCTTCGTCGGCATGGGCGGCTACGGTTTGGCCATCCTGACCACCACTTGCGGATGGTCCCCGTGGCTCGCGGCCCCCGTCTCGATCGCGGCGACAGCAGTCTCTGCTGGTCTGATTGGCTACCCATTGCTTCGATTGCGCGGTCACTATCTCGCGCTGGCGACGCTCGGCCTCAACGTCTCGTTCTACATCGTGACATCGAATTGGATAGCGCTCACAGGCGGCACCAATGGTATCGCGCGGATCCCGGAATTAAGGCTAGGGTCGCTCAGTTTCTCAAGCGAACATCAATTCTTGTGGCTTGCGCTGACAGTCCTCGCGCTAATCGCTGCCGCAGCGGCCGTACTGCACAGGTCCCGCCGCGGTCGCGAGATGATGGCAGTGCGCGACGACGAGATCGCGTCCGAGATGACTGGCATCGATACAACGCGCGCCAAGATTACTGCATTCGTACTTTCTGCCATCTGCGCCGCCGTTGCCGGATGTCTGTTTGCCCTCCACGTGCGCTTCGTCGCGCCTGAGGATTTCACTTACGCGCATTCGATCACATACCTAGCCATGCTGATCGTCGGCGGGGAAGGCACCATCGTAGGTGCTATCCTCGGGGCGGTACTGCTGACGTTTCTGCCAGAATGGTTGCGCTTTCTCGGCACCGCTTACCTGTTCTTCTTCGGTCTGCTTGTGCTTTGCATCCTGGTGTTTCTTCCTACGGGGCTCGTTGGCCTCGGGCAGCGCCTGAGCCGTCGTTCAGCGAGAAGTCCAATCCTTGCGTCTGTTCGTACTCCGGAGGCGACGTCATGAATGTCTTGGAAGCACGAAGCATTCACAAGCGCTATGGCGGCCTCGCTGCGCTGACGGACGTGGATCTGACCGTCGAAAAGGGCCAGTTCGTCGCGGTCATCGGGCCTAACGGCGCCGGAAAGTCCACGCTGTTGAACGTCCTGACAGGCTTGGCGATGCCAGATGAGGGGCAGGTGCTTCTCGATGGTCAGGCGGTCACGCGCATGGCCACTAACAAACGTATTCGTTCCGGCCTCGGCCGTACGTTTCAGCACGGGCGCGTGTTCGCGCGCCTTAGCGTACTTGAAAACGTGATGACCGGTGCAGCGATCCGTAGCGACCTTAGCGAGTCCGGCCTGCGCGAAGTCTCGATGGGAATCATCGAGCAAATGGGGTTGGCAAACGAGGCACACGAGGCCATCGGATCGCTCTCGTACGGCCGGCGCCGAATGGTCGAACTCTCACGTGCGCTGGCCTGCCGGCCGCACGTTCTCTTGCTGGACGAGCCAGCGGCCGGCCTGAATTCCGGCGAGGTCGATCAACTAATTGACCGCCTCACAGAGTTGCGCGCGGCGCACGGCCTCGCCGTGGTGTTGATAGAACACAACATGGGGATGGTCATGCGGCTCGCTGAGCGCATCTTTGTTCTCAATTTTGGCTGCAAGATCGCCGAGGGAACTCCAGCGGAGATTCAGGCAAACCCGGCCGTACTGTCTGCCTATCTGGGCGAAGGATATGTCCATGCTGTCGTGTAACGATCTCGTGGTCGCGCACGGCGATATCATAGCGCTGCAGGGCGTGACCCTCCAGGTCGAAGCTGGCGAAACGGTCGCACTTATCGGTGCCAATGGCGCCGGCAAGACGACCTTGTTGCATGCGATCTCCGGACTCAACGGGGTCTCGTCGGGAGACATAAGATTCGAAGCGCGCTCGATCGCCGGATGGTCCACCGACGAACGCGTTTCGGCTGGAATTGCGCAGGCGCCCGAGGGCCGGCGAATATTTCCTGGACTGTCGGTCGAGGAGAACCTGACCCTTGCGACCGTCAGTTGGCGCCGCTGGCGGCAGTCGATCGCGGCCGATCTCGATCGCGTCTTTGGATTATTTCCGCGCCTTAAGGAACGCCGGCGACAACTTGGATGGTCATTATCGGGCGGAGAGCAGCAAATGCTCGCGATCGGTCGCGCCCTGATGGCTCGTCCCAAATTGTTGCTGCTCGACGAACCATCGCTGGGCTTGGCGCCGCGGCTCGCCGAAGAGGTTTACGAACAAGTCAGCCGCATCGGCGAGACCGGTCTGACCATCCTGGTTGTGGAGCAGAACACAGTGCTCGCGCTCTCGGTCGCCGATCGCGCCTATGTGCTGGAGACAGGGCGCATTGTGCTCGAAGGGCCAGCAGACGAACTCAAGCAAAATGCGCGTGTGCGCGAAGCTTATCTGGGCCGTTGAAGCCAGAATCAAGGAGGCAACATGTATCCCGCCAATCATTCCCAATCGCGAGATCTCTATCAGCGAGCGCTGAAAAGCCTGCCGGGTGGCAATACGCGTACCACTGTCTATATGAAGCCGTTTCCGATCTACGCTGCTTCGGGCGCTGGTTGCCGCGTCTGGGATATCGATGGCAACGAATATATCGACTGTATCAACAACTTCACGTCTCTGATCCATGGTCACGCTCATCCCGCTCTTATCGAGGCAGCGACCAAACAGCTCGCGCTAGGCTCGGCCTTCGGCATGCCGACTGAGTCCGAAGTCGATCTCGCCGAATTGCTGGCAGCAAGGCTGCCATCGGTCGATCACGTCCGCTTCTGCAACTCTGGCACCGAGGCGGTGATGATGGCGCTAAAGGCCGCGCGCGCCTACACGGGCCGGCCGAAGATCGCGAAGTGCGAGGGCGCTTATCATGGCTCTTATGACTATGCTGAAGTCAGCCTCGACCCGACGCCCGCGGCCTGGGGTGGCAACGCGCCCGTATCAGTAGCCTATGCCAAGGGCACGCCCGAGAACGTGCTCACGGACGTCGTGACAATTCCGTTCAACGATGTCGAAGCTGCTGTGAGCCTGATCCGTGAACATGGCCCCGAGCTCGCTTGTGTGCTCGTCGATCCGATGCCGAACCGCGCAGGTTTGGTTCCGGCGGATAAGGCCTACGTGGAAGCGCTCCGCCAGGTAACGCGGGAAGTCGGTGCGCTGCTCATATTCGACGAGGTCATCTCATTCCGTCTCGGCTATGAGGGTGCACAAGGGCTTTGGAGTATCGAGCCGGACCTGACTACTCTCGGCAAGATCATCGGCGGCGGGTTCCCGGTCGGCGCAATCGCCGGCGGTAAAGAGTTCATGTCGGTCTTCGATCCATCTTCCGGCAAGCCGGCGCTCCCGCACGGCGGCACCTTTTCGGCTAATCCCGTAACTATGCGCGCCGGTCTTGCCGCTATGAAGCTGCTCGATGCAGCAGCGTATTCACGACTCGATAAGATCGGCACGACGGTTCGCGAGGGTATCAACGCGGCTTTCCGGAAGACGGGCGTCGCCGGCACCGCAGTTGGATTGGGCTCGCTTCTTAAGATCCACTTCACTAATCGCAACGTCCGCGACTATCGATCGGCTTACTTGAACGAGACGGAAGCGAAGCGCCAGGCCGTGTTCAACGCCGGGCTGCTCAATCGCGGGATATTCGTCGCAAGCTACGGCCTGATGGCGCTGTCGTTGCCGATGACAGATGCTGACGTCGATACGATCGTGAAGGCGGCTGCGGAGTCACTGGGGGAGGTCGCCGCGTTCGGCTGATCAAGCCCTTTGTACCGTGAAATGCTCCGACCGGCGTTCAGTTGACGCCGGATAGAGACCCTCTTTCCTACTAGCAGGCCCGCGATGACCTCGAAGATTGATCCTATCACCCGTTCCGTTGTCCAGCATCGTCTGAGTTCGATCGTGAACGAAATGGGCGAGGCGATGCTGCGTACATCTTACTCCCAGATCCTGAATTCCAGCCGCGACTTCTCGCTGGGGATCTGCGACGTAAATGGGCGGTTGATTGCGCAGGCGGATCATATTCCGGTCCATGTCGGCGCGCTGTCCTGGGCAACGCTTGCGATCGAGGAGCGCTTCAAGGACATCAAGCCCGGGGACGTTCTGCTGCTCAACGATCCCTATCATGGTGGCAGCCATTTGCCGGATCTTACCGCGTTCGTGCCAGTCTTCGATGGAGAGCGAAGGCTGTACTGGACCATCGTGCGCGCACACCAAAGCGATATCGGCGGAGCTACCCACGGTGCCTACAATCCGGGCGCGACCGACATTTGGCAGGAAGGATTGCGCGTACCGCCGATCCGTCTCTATGAAGGCGGCAAACTTCGCGACGATTTGCTCGACATGCTGGCACTTAACGTGCGCAATCCGCGCGATTTCCGCGGCGATCTCGCGGCCATGGTTGGGGCGGCGCACCTTGGCGAACGCCGGGTGAGACGACTGTTCGACGAGTTTGGTGGAGAGGTCGTCGAAGCGGCCGTCGAAACAATTCTCGACGCGGCTGAACAACAGACGCGGGCAGTCCTGTCGACGTGGCAGGACGGTACGTTCTACGGAGAAGCGTATCTTGACGATGACGGTCATGGCCGAAGCGACATTAAAATCGCCGCGAAGGTGACTAAGAAGGGGTCCGATATCGAGGTCGATCTTTCGGGGTCGGATCCGCAGTCGACGAGTTTCGTCAATTCGTCGCACGCCAATATGCAGGCTGCGGTCGTTATGGCGTTTGCCTATCTGATCGACGCAGATATTCCCAAGAATGCCGGCGCCCTTCGGCCGCTGAAGGTCGTTGCAAAACAAGGTACGATCGTATGGGCTGATCCTGGTCGTCCGGTTACGATGTGCACCAGCCATCCGTCGAATGAAATCGTGGAAGCCATCGTCAAAGCGCTTTCCCAATCGTGTCCCGATCGCGCGATGGCCGGGTGGAGCCGCAGGTTCCGCATCGCCATCCAAGGTGAGAATCCGCGCACAGGACGCAATTTCATCTGGCATCTGTTTCAGGCGAGACCCGGCGGAGGCGCGTCGTCGGCGGGCGATGGTTGGTCATCGATCGGCGAGTGGCATACGGTCGGGGGCATCAAATTCGGCAGCATCGAGGTCGACGAAGCCCGGTTTCCGCTCCATTTCCGACATCACGAATTTCGCCCGGACTCCGGCGGAGACGGCAAGTTTCGTGGTGGCCTCGGCGTATCGTTGGATCTCGTCGTGGAAACGGCCAAACCTGCGCGAGCGAACACGGCAGGCGAGGGTACGAAGCATGGAGCATGCGGGATGCTCGGCGGCAGCGACGGGCTTCCGCATCAGTACACCCTCGTGTCGAAAGGCCGCGCGCCGCGCGTGCTGCGGACCAAGGAGGTCGGCATCGAAGTCCTTCCCGGCGACTGCTTCGAGGTTCGCTCCTCCGGTGGCGGAGGATGGGGCCCACCTGGGCAACGGTCGGCTGAAGCGCGCGAAGCCGACTTGGCGCAGGGCGTTACGACAAAAATTACAACGATTTAGCGGGTATCCTGAAGATGTTTACGATCGGAATCGATGTTGGTGGTACGTACACTGACCTCGTTGCAATTGATCGCGACGGCAACACCGTGTTCGCGAAATCGCCGTCAACGCCTGCAGACCAGTCTATCGGTGTCATGAATGGACTTGAGGAACTCGCAAGTCGGCTAAAGATGCCGCGAGCGGAGATGCTCGCCAAAACGAACCGCCTGGTGCACGGGACAACGGTCGCGACGAACGCATTGCTCGAACGGAAGGGGGCAAAGGTGGCGCTTCTCACTACGGAAGGCCATCGAGACGTTATCGAGATGCGAGAGGGCCTTAAGGGAGATCGCTATAATCTCCGCATCCCACCCCCTTCGCCCCTGGTACCGCGTGAACTGCGCTTCGGTGTGCGTGAACGCGTTAGACCGGACGGCGAAGTGTCGATCCCACTCGATCAAGACTCGCTCGGCGAGGCGATCTCGGCAATCCGCACCGCCGGAGTAAGCTCGGTGGCTGTATGCTTCTTGCATGCCTACCGCAATCCTGCGCACGAAATTTCGACCGTCGAACGACTGAAGCGCGAACTGCCGGAAGTCAACGTCTCTCGCTCGAGCGATGTGTTGCCGCAGATCAAGGAGTACGAGCGCGTCTCGACAACGATCGTGAACGCTTACGTCGGGCCGGCGGTACGACGCTATCTCACCAATCTGGAAGCCCGGCTAAAAGACGCGGGCCTGGCCAGTAGCCTTTTTATCATTCTTTCGCACGGCGGGATGGCTCCGCTCGAGGAAGCCGCGCGGCTGGCCGCCGGTACTGTTCTGTCCGGCCCGGCGGGCGGCATCTCGGGATGCCGACGCTGTGCGGAACTGCTCGGAATTCCCGATCTCGTGCCATTCGACATGGGGGGAACCAGTACGGACATCTCGCTGATTACGGACGGGCGCGCGTCGCTGTCGGCTGAGGGAGGGCTTGCCGACCAACGCATTGCGCTACGGAGCCTCGACATTGCGAGCATCGCCGCCGGTGGAGGCTCGATTGCCACCCTGGACGTGGGTGGTACGGTCCGCGTCGGGCCAGAGAGCGCAGGGTCCGTGCCAGGGCCGGCTTGCTACGGCAACGGCGGCGTCGAACCGACTGTTACTGATGCCAATGTCATTCTCGGCTATCTCGACGCATCTGCGTTCATGGGTGGAAAGCGGCCGCTCGATCGCGCAGCCGCCGAAGCGGCAGTCGACCGTCTCGCGAAAGCTCTCGAGCTATCTCGGGACGATGCAGCGGCTGGAATCTATCGAATGGTCAATCTGCGTATGGCGGACGGTATCCGTCTGATGACTCTGCGACGCGGCGTCGATCCACGGCGTTTCGCGCTGCTGAGCTTTGGCGGCGCTGCGGGCCTGCATGCGGCAGAAGTTGCGCGCGAACTTGAGATCAAGCGTATCATCGTGCCGACGGCGGCTTCGGTACTGTCTGCCTGGGGCATGTTGACCAGCGATCTGAGGTACGAGGTGAGCAGGACGCATTACAGCGCTGGCCAACGGATTACGCCCGAGGAGGTCAGGGCCATCTTCGCCTACCTGGAAAGAGAAGCCACGAGCCGTCTGAAGTCATGGTTTGGGGGTGATGTGGCAATCGAACGCTCCGCCGAGATGCGCTATGGCGAGCAGATATTCCAGATTGATGTCCCCCTAAACGGTCTTGATTGGACGTCGGAGAACATCGTCGATCGGATAGAGGAGCGATTCCATCGTCGCCACGAAGAGCTATACACATACTCGTCGCCGGATCAGGAAGCGGTGTTCGTCAATGCGCGGGTCGCTGCCGTAGGCGCTGTCCCGAGCGTCGGACAGGTCGCGCGCGGGCAGAAGACTTTGGCGCCCTGCAGACCAAAAGGAAGTCGAAAGGCATTTTTCGGCGAGTGGCGAGAGGTTGAAGTATTCGATGCGGATCAGCTTCGACCGGGCAACAAAATCGACGGCCCAGCAATAGTGGAGGCTGAGACGACGACCGTCGTCGTTGGCGAGGGCGATCAAATCGAGGTCAACGATCTGGGATGGCTCGACATTAGGCTCAGGTGATTGAATGACGAGTCTGCTCAGCGTTCGAGTCCGCTACTTCCGCTCTGGGTCAAAAATTCGACATGGCGGAAAGGCAGCTTATGGCGCAAAGTGGACTATCGTTGATTGACCTTGACCTTGATCTTGTTGCCGGTTGCTAGCTCAAGCTTTACCATGATGGACTGGACTGATCCACGCTAGCTCACGTTGGCTGGCACTTGATGGAATTGACCAGGCGGCCGAGCGAACCGAGCGAGCGTCACTGAGTTCGCGTGCTCACTTTTCGAAATCCAAAACTGAGGTGTGGTCGCTTGCGAACTCAGGTGTTGCCAATCGGACAGTCCAGTTGTGCTTTAGTTTCGCGTCCGAGGCGCAACACCGTGTCCAGTCTTGGCCGACCGCCGGTCCCGCTACTCGCCAAAAATAAAGCACCTTCTCCAACACGTCTGCGTGCTGGGAGGCAGCTTTTCAAACGATCTCAAGAGCAAGATCGGCCGCGATACTGATCACGCCGCCAACGGGCGATTCTCTCGAAAAGGCGGCGGCAAAGCCGCTCTTTGGGCGGCCTTTCTCAAAGATACTTATGGGCTTGAAGCGCACCTTATGCTTTGGAATATCTTGGCAACCCATTGATATCGCGACAAAAGAGACCGCCTTCGAGCGCACCAAGGGCGTAAGCAATTGACACGAAAGGCGTTTTTGCTATTCGTCTACTCCCACATTGTTGCTCGCAGCGGATGTTACTACCCGCAAGTGTTCAGGGTTTCATTTCACGCGCTTCCAGCTGGCTTCTTATGAGTGGAAACGCCTCGAGCAGGGTTCTCGGCGACGAACTGGCTGATAGCATCGAACGCCTGCAGGCGGTTCTTCTCCAGTAGCTCCATGTGCGTGCCTTCGCCGATTTCCACCCATCGCCGGTAGGGCGCCCACTTGAGAGAGCGGAAGCACTCTTGCGTCGACGCGATGGGCACGTCCCGGTCCCATTCGGCGTGCACCAGAGCGTGACCACTTTTCTTCGAATCGTCATCCCGCTCTAGCTCTTTGTTTGAGCATGATCTCCGCGCAAACGCTTCGCGTTTGTCGCGAGGAGCGGCTTGCCAGAAGCTTTGGAACGGCTGCGTTCTAGCTCGAAAGGAAAAGCAGACAGCTATTAACTTGGGAAAAAAGCATCAGTTCATAAGCTGCGGCAGCGATGAACCAAAAAAGCTCTCACCGAAGATGTTTTCTCAGTAACCGGTGGAGCGCATGGCGTTGCGGCCGCCGGAGTGGGATCATCCCGGTCTTGACATCCAATTGTAACAGTCGCTGCCTAAGGTCTGGTCGATCAAGTGTGACAGTGTTGTGAAGGGTGGGGTAGATCCAGATGCCGGATGCGCTAGCTTTCGCGCAATACCGGGGCTTTAAGTGTTGCCTGCCGCTGGCGTTGATCACCTTTTTGCTTCTGGGAAGCAAATTCTCCTTGGCGCTTGATGGGTTGAAGAATTTTGACATCCCGTCGCAGCCTCTGGCAAATGCCTTGGTCGAATTTGCAGATAGAACCGGAATGGCTGCCTTGATCGATGCCGAACTGGCCAAGGGGCTGCAATCCTCGGCGATCAAAGGGCGCTTGCTGCCCGCAGACGCCTTGCGTGTTCTGCTGGCCGGGACCGGCCTCTCGATCCGCTATGCCGGTGCCACCGCATTCACGGTCGGCCCGAAGGCGTCTGAACAGGAATACGGGGCGGCGCAGTCACAGAAGCAGCGTCGTGCTGACTACGATGCTTACTTCTCCCACGTTCAAAGCATGGTCGAAAGCATTCTCTGCCAAAATGATGAGACGCGGCCGGGTCAATATCGCACTGCGTTTCAGATATGGATAGGTGATGCCGGGACCATCCAGGCGCTTCATCCGCTTGGAACGAGTGGAGACGAACACCGCGACGAATCCATTGCCAAGTTCATGGCGAACGCCAGTGTCGCGCCACCTCCGCCGGGCCTGCCGCAACCTGTTACCATCGTGCTGCAGCCGAGGACGTACACCTTGACGTGTGCGGACATGCTTCATTCCCGCCAATGACAGAGGGATCGAGTATTCGCATGCGCGCCATCTTTGAGGCGGGGTATCGGCAGTTCTGGGAACGCCTTCGCCGCCGGTTGGGCTCGGACGCACTTGCGACCGAAGTGCTGCACGAAACCTGGCTTCGGATCGATAGCATCGGCGATGTCGGTGCAATACGACGGCCGGAATCGTACCTATTTCGCATGGCTCTTAACGTGGCCGCGGACAAGAAGCAGGCGGACAGCCGCAGGCTGTCTCCTGCGGAAGTCGAGATCGTGCGCCATATGATGGATGGGGTGCTCGATCCCGAACGTATCGCTGAGGCCCGGGATGAAGTGGCGTCGCTGGAGGCCGCACTGGACGAATTGTCCCCCCGCCGCAAGGCGATCTTCCTGCTCGCGCGGGTCAGCGAGATGAAGCATGACGACATCGCGCAGCGATTTAACATTTCAATCAGGATGGTCGAGAAAGAGCTTGTTCAAGCGCTGCGACATTGTTCGGCCCGTCTGGGAAGAAAAGTTATTCGCAGGTTCGGTCCCGGCGCTCGGAAAGAGTCTTGAGAGGCGGGATGCACGAGGAAGATCCCACCATAACGGTTGACGACAGACAGGACATGCTTGAACGAGAAGCGCAGGAATGGCTTGTGCGCTTGACTTCGGGGCGCGCCACGATTGCCGACGCCGAAGCACTGAAGAGCTGGTGTGGCCGCAGCAAGGCGCATGCCGCAGCCTTCGCTGAAGCCAACCTTCTGTGGGAGGGGCTCGGGACTGCAGCGCGTCGCAAGCCGAGCGACGGTGCTTCGGCGCGCGACAGGTCTCGTGGTGCCACGGCTTCGCGTCGGTGGTTTCTGGGCGGAGCCGCAGCCGCTTCTGTCGCCGGTATCGGCTATCTCGGGCTGCGGCCTCCCCTGGAACTGTGGCCATCTCCTTATGAACTCGCCGCCGACTACCGTACGGGTGTCGGCGAACGTCGTCAGATCGCGATGGACAACGGTGTCTCTGTAGAGCTGAACACGCGCAGCAGCCTCAATATTGTTCGCGATACCGGCGAGCGGCAGATCGAACTGGTCTCGGGCGAGGCGGCGATTGTTGTACCGGATACAGTTCCCGCGGGGCTTACAGTTCTTGCAGCGGGCGGCAGTCTTTATGCCGCCAGTGCGCAATTCAACCTGCGATGTGATGGGGGGCGGGCGATCGTCACCTGTCATCGCGGTTCGATGGTCATCGACTATTCAGGAAAGTCGATGACGCTGCATGGTGGTGAGCAGACCATATATGCCCGCGGCGCGCTGGAACCTGTTCTTACCGTCGATCCTGCGGTGGTGATGGCGTGGCGCGAAGGGCAGTTGGTGTTCCGCCAGACCCCGTTGGCGGAGGTCATTGACGAAGTCAATCGGTACAGGCAAGGGCGCATCATCCTCATGAACGAGACGCTCGGTCGGCGGCCGGTTGAAGCGCGTATTTCGCTCGATCGCGTGGATGATCTGATTAATCTCGTTCGCGAGGCTTATGGGGCAAAGGTCACGTCGCTTCCCGGAGGAGTAGTCGTGCTAACCTAATAGGCACGGTCGCAAAATCGATCACCCTTTCATTGCTCCAAGAATTTTTTGTGACACGGTTCAGTCTCGCCCTGCCTCAAACCGTCTTAGGGGCACTAACAGGAAGAGACGAGGCGTGGGCGCATTGTGAATGCACGCGCGATCGGCGTTGAGGCTGGTGAGCCAGCAGCAACGATCGCGGACGATGCACATTGCTCCTCCTTTTCTCGACTGGTCCGTCTCTCGCCGAGACAGTCTTCAGCCGTTCAAGGGGCAACCGTGGCGTCGAACAACAAGAAACTCCTGTCCGTTTCTCTCAAGAGTATTTTGCTGACAACCGTCAGTGCATCCACGCTGCTGACGGCGTCGCTCTCGGTTCACGGGCGCCCCTTGAACGGTTCTGCCGTGCGGTCTGCGCCGAACCTCGCAGCGGACGCGGCGTCGCTGGCGGCGCAACAGGCGGCGGGGGCCGCGAAGCAGGCGCAAGACTCGCTGGCGCGTGCGGCGCGGGCCGTTCAGGACATCCAGGCGATGCAGGCGGCGGCACGCGGGGCAGCCCAGGCCCGGCAGACCTCGATCACCGCGCCGGTGGTGGTGCCGAACGGCCTCGGCGCCGGCGGGTTGCAGGTGGCGCCGGGTGCTGCGCCAGGCTCGGCGTTGTGGCGCGGTGCCAATGCGCCGACGCAGAGCGTCGATGCGGCTGGTCAGACCCAGGTCGGCATCCAGCAAACATCCGCGCGGGCGATCCTGAACTGGAGCTCGTTCAATGTCGGCGCGCGCACCACATTGACGTTTGACCAGCAGGGCAATGCCACTTGGGTGGCGCTGAACCGCGTGGCCGGTGCCACCGCACCGAGCCAGATCCTCGGCAACATCAAGGCCGATGGCCAGGTCTATGTGATCAACCAGAACGGCATCATCTTCGGCGGTGGCAGCCAGATCAACGTAGGTTCGTTGATTGCGTCCAGCGCTGCCATCACTGACAGCCAGTTCTTGGACAGCGGCATCTATTCGACCCGGAGCGGTTCGAGCTATGCGCCGAGCTTCACCGGGGCGGGCGGCAAGATCGTCGTCGAGAACGGAGCGCTGATCACCACCAACGCGGCGTCGTTGGTGACCTCCGGCGGCGGCTTCGTGCTGATGATGGGCTCTCAGGTCGATAATGCCGGAACGATTGCGACGCCGAAGGGCCAGGCGTTGCTGGCAGCCGGCGACGCCTTCATCCTGCGTCCGGGTTTCGGCACCAATTCCAACCAGGCCTCGACCACCCGTGGCCACGAACTCGCACCGGTGATTGCGGTCGGCAGTGCCAGCGGCGTCGTCAGCAACAGCGGGCTGATCTTCGCCCAGCAGGGCGATATCACCTTGGCGGGCCGCACGCTGGCGCAGAACGGCGTGCTGATTGCGACGACCTCGGTCAATACTCGTGGCACTGTTCATCTGCTGAACGCGGCCTCGGACGCTGCGGGCAGCGTCACGCTCGGCGCCACCAGTCTGACGACTGTGCTGCCGGAACTCGATAGCAGCGAGACCGCGCTGGACAGCCAGCGCGACGCGCTGATCGCAGCCTCCACCGCGGCGAATGTGCTGCGCGGCGCCAGTTCCGCCAGCCAGTTCGACAATCTCTCTCTGCTGGCTGACCGCCAGGACCAGTCGCGCATCGAGATCGTCAGCGGCGGCACTGTCACCTTCAAGGGCGGCTCGGTGACCGCGGCGCAGGGCGGCCAGATCGCGGTCTCCGCCAACAAGCGCATCTTCGCGGAGGACGGTGCGATGCTTGATGTTTCCGGCGTGCGCGGCGTCGCACTTGCGATGGCGTCGAACAACATCAAGATCAACGTGCAGGGCAACGAACTGAGAGACTCCCCGCAGAACCGCGATTCCAGCCTGCTGAAGAACAACGACGTCTGGATCGACGCCCGCGATCTCACATTGGTGCCGGCGGGCACCGGCGGCTATGCCAGCGACCGTTACTATACGGCCGGCGGTTTGCTCGAGGTCGGCGGCTATCTCGGCACGTCGGCGCATACGATCGGCGAATGGTCGGCGCTGGGCGGCAGTATTACGCTCTCCGCACCGGAGGTCATTGCACAGCGCGGCGCCGCCTTCGACATCTCCGGCGGTTCACTGGATTATGCCGGCGGCTATATCCGCTCGACCAATCTGCTTGGCAGCGACGGTCGGACCTACAGCGTCGACAACGCGCCCGCCGACATGACCTTCACAGGCTTTGCCGGTGGCTTCTCGCGCAAACACAGCATCCAGGGCAAGGTCGATGATAGGCTGACCGAGACCTGGAGCAGCATGTTTGGCCGTGGCCGGACCAGCGTGCGCTGGGAAGACGGCTACACCGTCGGCCGCGACGCCGGACGGCTGATCCTGTCGACGCCGACCAGCATCTTCGAGGCCGATATCGTGGCCGACACCGTGACCGGCCAGCGGCAGACCAACAAACGCCCCGACGGCGCCTCCGATGGATACAAGCTGACGCAGACGACGGCCGCGCTCAACGGGCAGTTGATGGTCGGGCGATACGGTGTCGTGACCGGAGACGGCATCTTCAATTCGGATATCAGGTTCGGCGATGCGGCCGCGATCACCGCGGGTCGTTCCGACACCGATGTGCTGCCTTCGGCGCGCACCGGCACGGTCTGGTTCAACACATCGCATATCAACGCAATGGGTCTTGGCGGTCTCGACATCGGTACCAGCGACACGATCACGATCGAGCGTGCGCTGATGTTGGCCGACGGCGGACAGATCAGGCTCATTGCCCCCGTCGTGGATATCAAGGCTGACATCACTGCGCGCAGCGGCTCGCTCACCGTGGATAATTATTTCAAGGGGGGCGGAGACCGTGGCAACGCGGTGGTGCTGCTCAAGAACGGCACATCGTCGGTCGCCCTGCATGAGGGCGTGACGCTCGATCTGCGCGGCGTGTGGGTTAACGCGCTGCTGAACAAGGATGACACCCGCAAGCTGGCCTATCTGGATGGCGGCACGGTGCGGCTGCAATCGACCCATGACGTGACGTTGAAGGCGGACAGCCTGATTGATGTGTCGTCGGGCGGCGCGATCCTCGCCAACGCAAAGGTTAAAGGCGGCCGTGGCGGCGACGTCTCGCTGATTGCGGATCAGGAGAATTCTCAAGTTCAACCGGACGGTCTGCTGACCCTCAACGGTAACATCCGCGGCTACGGCGTGAGCGGCGGCGGTACGCTCAAGATCGAATCCGGGACGGCTATCGGGATCGGCGGAAAACTGCTTGCCACCGACGGAGTGCTCGGTGCCGGCGAGAAGGCGCCGGCCGATCTGGTGCTGTTGCAGGACTATCAAGTCAAGGCCGGCGATGTGCTGCCGGTTGATTACAGCTACACGACCAGCATCGCGAAGCCTGGCGAGACGATCGGGACGACCAACAGAGCCATCAACGACGTGACGCTTGCCGTCGACTGGATTCCGTCGCGTCCGGCGACGGGAAGCCTTGGGTACACCATTCTCGTGACAGGTGGCTACTATGGGATCACCCAAGATGGTTATACATTCAACAGGAATGGCGATGTTAACATCATCAGGGGGAGTGGCCTTCCTGTAATCCCGGCGGGAACTGTGATTTCCTCTATTCCACAAGGGGCGTTTGCATCCTCCTATATCGTGCCTGGCGACGCCTTTCCCAATGGGATCTCGATCCTGGACAAGACCGTCACGATCGCGGCAGGTAATGTGTCGCCGGTGAATTTTACGGTTGCGTCGGGTACGCGCCTCGCGGCCGGGACGACCTTCAATGGCGCGGTTGCCGTCGCTCCGACGATGACGGTCGATACGTCGCTCTTCCAATCCGGTTTCTCCAGTTACGATGTCAATAGCCATCATGGTCTGGTTGTGGCGGAAGGCGCTAAGCTTGATGTCACGATGCCGGTCTACCGCTTCGCGGACACAGCTTTCAGCATCGCCACGGGTACTGATCCTGCGAATGCGCTGAGCGTATGGACACCACCGGAATGGACGGAAGACGCCGCCAACAGCCGGTTGATTCAACGCAGCGGCGCCAGCCTGACCTTGCGCTCCACGATCGGTGAAGCCGGGGCAATGTCGGCGAGTGGCCCGATCGACATTCGTGCGGGTGCGGCGATCAGGGTCGATGCAGGCCAGTCGATCGGCCTGCAAGGAACGGATCTCACGATCGACGGCACCCTGACCGCCCCGAGCGGCACCATCACTTTAACGGGGAACAGCGCTGCCACGAACAAAGCCGGCCTGATCTGGATCGGCGATCACGCCGTGCTCGACGTCGCGGCGCGCGCCGTGACGGCGACGAATGCGAGCGGCCGGACTTATGGTGTCGTTGGCAATGGCGGCTCGATCCTGATCGGCGGTGCGATGGATTGGGAGGCGAAGGGCGAGTCGGCTGCGCCGCATGCTTTCGTTGTGATCCGGCCCGGCGCGTTGCTCGACGCTTCGGGCACAGGCGCGGTGCTCGATATTCCCGCGCCCGGCCTTGGAGCGACCAGCACGCCACTCAACATCGCCAGCGACGGGGGCACGATCGTGGTCAAGTCCAGCATCGGGCTTTATCTCGACGGCACTCTGCGAGCGGCTTCGGGCGGTGCGAACGCGGCAGGCGGCACGCTGGCGCTGGCGACGCCCGCTTATCCTACGCTAACGACGACTGGCGATGTGCTGCGGCATCGCGAATTCGTCATCGCCGATATCCAAGGCGATAGCTCAATCGCGGGTGCGGCGTCCATGGCGGAAGCGAAGGCCGGTCTTGTGGTCGGCACCGCGCGGCTCGGCGTCGATCGTATTCACGAAGGCGGGTTCGGCAATCTTTCGCTGCTGGCCGACGGGCCGCTGTCCTTCGACGGAAATGTCACGCTCGCGATGAGCCAGAGCCTGCGCCTCTATGCCGGTACGTTTGCGCTGGGTGAGAGCGCGGGAGCGAACTCACAGGTGTCGCTGTCGGCGCCTTATGTGCGGCTGGCGGGTACAACTCGCCTCGCCGGCGATGGCTTCACCTTGCCGGCCGTGACCTGGGGCAGCGGTCCGTCGCAACAGGCTAGCGACGCCGTGTTCTCGGTCACCGCGGATCTGATCGATCTTCGCGACCGCGTCGGCTTCGGCGCACGCAAGTTGATCGACACCAAGACATCGATCTACACCGTGGATCGCCGGAGCTTTGCGCTGGTCGATCTCACGAGCCGCGGCGACATCCGCCTGCTCGCCGGTCTACCGGGGCGCGGCATCGGGTCAAGCGCGCTGACGACCGAGCTCGCCACAACGGGCGATATCACGCTGGTCGCCGCGCAAATCTATCCAGCAAGTGGCGTCGGGGCGCAGATCGTTGCCGGCTACCAGGAAATCGATAATTTCCTCAGTGGCAGCGTGCTCACCATTCGGCGATACGGTGACACCGTGCCTGACGTGCCGTATTCGGCATTCGGGTTGCTCTATCTCGGCGCGGAAACCGTCAATCAGGGCGGCGTGGTGCGCGCGCCGTTCGGCGCGTTGCAGCTCGGCACGATGGGTCGTGGCGACCCGGCACAAGCCGATGCGATCAATCTTCTGCCGGGCAGCATCACGTCCGTGAGCGGCGCCGGGCCGGTGATGCCCTATGGTGGGACCATCGATGGCCTCGATTATCGTTATAACGGGTCCACGATCGTGCTCGACGGCGCCGGGGGCATGACCGGCACCGATCTCAAGCGCGGTATCCGGCTTTCGACCACTCATCTCAATGTCGAGTCCGGTGCGGTTCTCGATCTGGCGGGTGGCGGCGAACTGACCGGCGCGGGCTTTGTGTCGGGCCGCGGCGGTTCAGTCGATATCCTGACGACGCCGTTGATCAATTCCAATCCTGGTTACAGCTACAGTAGCAAGGGCAACGCGGTTTATGCGATCGTGCCGAGCCGCGCCGCGGCGTATGCGCCGGTGGTGCAGGAGGCGGGCTATGGCGCGCCGCTCACGGGTCAGCAGATCACCATTCCGGCCGGCGTGCCGGGGCTGCCGGCCGGGACATACATGTTGATGCCGTCCAGCTACGCGCTGCTGCCCGGTGCGTTCCGCGTTGAGATCGGCGCGAGCAACCAGACCAATCTTGCGGGCGCCGGTTCTCTTGGGAGCGCTACGACCATCGGCAATGGCTCCTGGAGTGCCGTCGGTTATCTCGGCATCGCCAACACGTCCATTCGCGCGTCGCTGCCCAACCGGGTGACGATCACGCCGGCAAATACCGTAAGGGCGCATTCGTCTTACAACGAGATGGGCTATAACGCCTTTGTACTCACGGATGCAGCGCGCCTCGGCGTTCCGCGCGCGATGCTGACGGTGGATGCCAAGACGCTGGACATCCTGATGGGCAGGCCGGCCGTTGCGGACGGCCGTTCGCAATTGCGGTTCAATGGCGATCTGCGCATGGACCCGGCGTCCGGCAGCGGCGGCTTCGGCGGCACCGTCAATGTCCGGCGTCTCGGCGAAATCCTGGCTCCAGGCCAGAGCGCCGATCCCGCCATTCGATTCGCATCCGTCTACGCCGACGAACTCAGCAAGCTCGACGCGCCGCGTCTGGTGCTGAACGGCACCATCACCACGGTTTACGGCGTAGCGGGCCGCTTCGCGACCATTCTAGGGGGCTACGGCAATAACCTCATCTTGCGCAGCGGCGCCCGCATTGCGGCGGCGGAGGTGATCCTCGCCAGTAATGGGGAAGCGGGGTTCATCACGATCGAGGAGGGCGCGTCGATCAGTACGGTCGGCCGTGGCCGGGCCAGCTACGATTCGAGCGACGGCTTCGTCTTCATCGCTGAAGGTGGCGTCGTTGCACTGTCCAATGGCTTCGTCAATCTGCTGCAGACATCGGCAACCAATTCGGCTTCACGCGTCAACATCACGGTCGGCGGCTGCGTCACCGTGGACTGCAACAAGACAACGACATTTGTCTCCGAAGGCACCATCGCTGTTTCGACGTCCGGCGCGTTCAATATCGCCAACAACGTATCCTACGGCACGCGCAACCTCGTGCTCGGCCTGTCGGCGATCAATCTTGGCGAGGATGCCAGGCTCGCAGCCGCGGCGGCATCGGGCCATCTGCCCGCGGGTCTTTCGCTCAATCAGGGCCTGCTGGCGCAATTGCTCGCAGGCAATACGGCGACGGGGGCGCCGGCGCTCGAGACCCTGGTGCTCAACGCGCGCGATGCGGTGAACATTTTCGGCGCCGTGACCCTCGATGCGTCGAAGGTCGGACGTCTCGTGCTCGGAACGCCCGCGATCTATGGCTATGGCGCGGCCGGCGATGTCGCAACCATCCGCGCGGGCGAGTTCATCTGGACCGGCTCGGCGGCGGCGCCGGGCGCGGCGATGGCCGCGCTCCTCGGCGACGGCACGCTCGACATTGCGGCGAAACGCGTCGTCTTTGGCTATGGGCCCAACTCCCAGCCGAGCAGCACGGTGGTGGACAACCGTCTCGCGCTCGGTTTCGCCACCGTCAACATCGCCGCAAGCGAGCGCATCACGTCGAACGGCAAGGGCACGCTCGGCGTCTATCACAAGCAGGGCGCCTACGTTCCGGCGACCGGCTATCAATACACGGGCGGCGATCTGACGTTCACGGCGCCGTTGTTGACCGGTGTGGCGGGTTCGGTCAACACCATCACCGCGGGCGGTGATGTTCTCGTTACCGGAGCGGGCAGTGCAGCCGTGCCGCACGTTGATGCGCTTGGCGCTCAGCTCAAGCTGACGGGGACCAACGTCACGGTCGATACCAGTGTTGTCCTGCCCTCGGGCAAGCTCGTTCTGACAGCAACAGGCGATATCCTGCTTGGCGGTGCCGCGCGCATCGACCTGTCGGGGCGCGCGGTCGAGATGTTCGACGTCACCAAGTACAGCTGGGGTGGCGACCTGGTGCTGACCAGCAGCGCCGGGAACATCCGCCAGGCAACCGGATCGGTGATCGACTTGTCGGCGCGGTACAACCGCGGCGGCACGATGACGGTGACGGCGCTTGGTGCCGGTGCCGGTCATGTCGATCTCGGCGGCACTGTTCTCGGTTCGGCAAGCGGCCAGTATGACGCGGGCGGCACGATGGTGCCGTACGACGCGGCTGAACTCACCGTGCGGGCGCAAACGCTCGCCGATTTCGCGGGGCTGAACGCACGCCTTAACTCTGGCGCCGTGGTCGGTGCGCGGCGGTTCCTGATCAAGCAGGGCAGCCTGACGGTCGGGGACGAGGTGCAGGCAGGCGACGTCGAGATCGCTGTCGACGGCGGCAACCTGACCGTCAATGGCACGATCAATGCGAGCGGCTTCCAGGTCGGATCGATCCGGCTCGCGGCGATGGGCGACCTCACCATCAACGGTACGCTGGATGCGCACGGCACCGGCCTGCGTGTCGACAGTTACGGCAAGATCATCGACAGTCCGAACCGCGCCATCGTCGATCTGACGACGCGCCTGGGCACGCTGACATTGAGCAGCAATGCAGCGATTGACCTCCGCGCGGGCACCGGAGTCACACATGGCAACGGTCCCGGCCAGAACGATGGCGCGGCACGCGGCACGCTCAACCTCAATGCGCCGCGGCTCGGTGGTTCAGGTATTCCGTCCGGCGAGAGGGGGGTGAACGGCGCCAACGATGTCGCCGTGAACGTGCTCGGCACGCCCCAAATCCATGGCGCAAAGACCGTCGCGGTCAATGCCTTCCGCATTTATGACGACGCGCCGCTCGCCAGCGCGCCGGATGTGACCGGCCACAAGCCGCAGGAGATCACGCAGGGCTATCTCGACGACATCGATCAAGACAGCAGCGCCTTCATCAATGCGGCGCTCGCCAATACCGCGCTCGCCAGCAAGCTCTCTGGGCTCGGCAGCTATCACCTGCGGCCCGGTGTCGAGGTTGTCAGCAAGATCAGCACCGAGAATCCGAACGGCGATCTCGCGGTCGCGGGCGACCTCGACCTGTCGGGCTATCGTTATGGGCCGCAATCGAACCGGCTCGATCCGGCGTTGCGCGGATTCGGCGAGCCCGGCGTATTGACGATCCGTGCCGCTGGCGATCTCAATATCCGAGGCAGCATCAATGATGGTTTTGCACCGCCGTCGGCCACGTTTGACGACAAGGGCTGGCAGCTCGGGCCAGGCGTGGTGCCGTATGGTGGTGATCTTGTGCTTCCCATTGCGGTGACGCTCGAAGCCGGGACCACTTTCCGAAAGGGTGTGACGCTTAACTATGATCTGCCGGCCACGTTCGATACGCTCGTGGGGAATCCACAAGGTAACAACGTCCTGGCCGGCACGGTGCTACCGGTGAGGGCGACTCTGGCAGGTCCTCTCAATTTATCCGCGGGCAGTGTGGTCGGCGCGACCATCTACAACGCCGATGGTACGGTGGCTTATGCCGCCGGCACGGTTCTGCCGAACGCAGTGACGCTCACCGCCGGCATGCAACTCGGCGCCGGAACGGTGCTGCGCAGCGACGCCAAGATTGCAGCGCTGATCTGGCCAAAGGGCATTCCGTTGCCGGGAAACATGACATCGAGCGGACCGTTGTCGCTTGCCACCGGGTCGCTGATTCCATCCATGACCAACGTCAAACTGGCGGGCGATCAACCGATCGAGTTGCGGCCAGTTGTGAGCGGCGTGCAGGGCCGCAACTGGGCGGTGGCGCCGATGCTAGGTGCTGGCGCAACAGCGTGGTCGATGAGTCTTGTCGCGGGCGCGGATCTCGGATCGGCAGACCGCCGTGCACTCAATCCCGCCTCCACCGGAGCAATCACGCTAGGCGATACCCACTACATATCAGGGCCTGGCCCTGCCCAGAAACTCTGGGATCCCAACAATTGGTGGGGCATGCCGCCGAACGATCCGGTTCCGGACGATTGGCTATGGGCGTGCTTGGATCCTGGCCAGTGCTACGATGGGGCACCAGGGGCTCCAGCACCTGTCGCGCCATCCTTCAGCGTCGTCCGCACAGGCACCGGCGATCTCGATCTTGTCGCCGCCGGCGACATCCGGATGAACTCGCTCTACGGCATCTACACGGCCGGCACGGCGACGTCGGTCGATCCAACGTATAACCGTGCACGTGGCCTTCTGGCCGACGGTACGCTTCTCGGCCCCAGAACCGCCGACTATGCCGCCCCCCTTTCGACCTATCAGGCTTGGTATCCCGACCAGGGTGGCAACGTCTTGATCGCGGCCGGTGGCGATCTCGTTGGCGACATCACGCAAGGCACGGGTCCGGCGAGTGTCATTACCGGCAACTGGCTGTGGCGACAGGGCACGGGCAGTACGGCGGTCGATGCAACGATCCCGACGTCCTGGTGGATCAACTTCGGAACCTATACGGCCAACACCGCCTCAGGTGCGCCCGGTAATCCCGATCTGCTGGGCTTCACCGGCATCGGCGCGCTGGGCGGCGGCGATGTCGCGATCCGTGTCGGTGGCAGTGCCGGCACGATCGCTCTTCGCGGCGAGCAAGCGACGGATGGCGGGCATCGAAGTCAGGGCCTGGTCGTTGCTGTTGGCAGCACCGGCCGCGTTGGCGCTGACGGATCACTGACGCTGACCGGCGGTGGCGACGTCGACATGCGGATCGCGGGTGCGCTCAACCCGAACTTGGCTCTCACCAACAGACAGGAAATTCAAGTGCTGCCCGGCGCGCTGGTGAATTTGCGCGGTGCCTTGCACGTAGCGGCGGAATCGATCGGCGGGATCAAGCTCATTTACCGGTCGGGTGCGTCCGGATTTAATGACGCCTTCGATCCGCGCGGTATCGACCCGTTCACAGCAACGTCCTCGGATGCACGCTCCGGCATTACGCTGGTGCCCGGCGATTCGGCGGTTTATCTCGAAACCTTGGGCGACCTCGTCCTTGGTGGCGCCGGTGATCCGGGGCGCTCCAAGTCGCCGAACCGATCTGCCTTCTCTGCCGGCGGCTCGAACGATACCGGACAGAGCTGGTTCTCGCTCTGGACCGGTCACACGGCGATCAACCTGATCTCTGCCGGCGGCAATCTCACGCCCAGCACCTCGGCGTCCGAAAACCGTGCACAGACCAGCGATCAGATCGCAGCAGATGGGTCGTTCATCTACCCATCGATCTTCCGGGCGGCGGCCCTGGGTGGCAGCATGTATTACGGGGTCAACGCCTTGTCCTACATGCGAGGCGATGCTTCTGAGGTATATCCCTTCATCACTCTTGCTCCGTCTCCGCATGGTTCGTTGGAGATGATGGCCCGCGACTCGATCTATGGGGGGCAGTATTCGTTCAGCCTGTCCGGCTCCGGCGTGGCGTTACCGACGCCGTTCAATCCGGCCTTCATGGGAGACGGTGTGGACCCCTTGGGACACGTCAAGGTGACCAACGGGTCCGGCGGCGTTATCGACCTAGGCGGTAACCCCGTGGCGTTGTCGCTGTTCTTCTTCGGTCCGAACACTGCTGCTTTTGACGTCGGCCGAGCATCGGGCGCCGATCCGATCCGGTTCTACGCACGCGAGGGCGATGTTGTCGGGCTGCGCACGGGTGAAACGTTGTCATTCAGCGCCGATGGCTCGACCTGGTACAGCGCGGCGGCTCCGATCATGGTGCGTGCGGGTCGCGATATCGTCGGTGCCGGCCTTGCGCCCGGCGTCGCGTTGACGAGCGCCCTACAGGGGGCGACGTCGCGCGGCAATCTGATTGTGCATAGCAATCCGAACGACGTGTCGATCATCTCGGCGGGGCGCGACATCGTCTATGCCAATTTCGATATTGCCGGTCCTGGCACGCTCGAGGTCTCGGCGGCGCGCAATTTGTATCAGGCCGACAAGGGCGCGATTACGAGCATCGGGCCGATCGTTCCTGGCGACACGCGTCCCGGCGCCAGCATCCTCCTGCAAGCTGGCGTTGGGCCGGACGGGCCGGACTATGCGGCGCTGGTCAAACTCTATCTGGATCCGGCCAGAATGGCCGATCCAGCCGAGCCGCTCGGTCAACAGCCGGGCAAGGTGATGCAGACAGCCGACACCATTGCTTCGCCTCGCGATCTTTATGCCTGGGTGAAAACTCAAGCTGGTTACACAGGAGAGGAGGCGGGGGCGCTGGCATTCTTCAATTCTCTGACGGCAGACAAGAGGGCGGCCTATCCAACCAATCCGCTTCTCTTCACCTGGCTCAAAGACCGAGGCTACAAAGGCACGCAGGGGGATGCGCTTGCTTACTTCCTCGGCCAGAGTGCGGATCAGCGTAACCAATTCACCTACAACGCCATGCTCTACGCCTGGCTGCAAACACACTACGGCTATTCCGGTAATCAAGCGGGAGCGCTGACCTTCTTCAATGCTCTGCCCATGGTTGAGCAGTCGGTATTCAGGCGCATTGTCTATTTCGCGGAATTGACGGCCAGCGGGCGCGAGTACAACAATCCCGACAGCCTGCGTTACGGCTCATACCTCCGCGGCAGAGAGATGATCGCGACGCTGTTCCCGGAGAAGGACGCGGATAACAACCCGATCCTTCGTTCCGGCGATATCACCATGTTCGGCGGATCGGGCGTGCGCACCAATTTTGGCGGCGACATCCAGATGTTGACGCCCGGGGGACGCACGATCATTGGCGTCGAAGGGCAGGTGCCGCCGGCATCGTCAGGGCTGATCACGCAAGGAAAGGGCGACATCCAGCTCTATTCGAAGGGCTCGATCCTGCTCGGCCTGTCGCGCATCATGACCACGTACGGCGGCGGCATTCTGGCGTGGTCGGAGGAGGGCGACATCAACGCTGGCCGCGGCTCCAAGACGACGGTGCTCTATACGCCGCCCAAGCGCGTCTACGACGACTACGGCAACGTCACGCTGTCGCCGCAGGCGCCCTCATCTGGCGCCGGCATCGCCACACTCAATCCGCTTGCCGGCATCCCGCCAGGGAACATCGACCTGATCGCACCGATCGGCACCATCGACGCCGGCGAGGCAGGCATCCGCGTGTCCGGCAACGTCAACCTCGCGGCGCTGCAGATCCTCAACGCGGCGAATATCCAGGTGCAGGGCACGTCATCGGGCATCCCGACCGTGCAGGCGCCGAACATCTCTGCTGTGCTTTCGGCGTCGAATGCGACGGCAGCCACGCAGCAGACCGCATTGCCGGCGCCAGTCAGCGGCAACAGCCAGCCATCGGTGATTATCGTCGAGTTTCTCGGCTTTGGCGGTGGGGCGGCTAGTCCAGATACTATCGAGGAAGATGAACGCAGCCGACGACGGGATGACCGGCACTCTCAAAATCCTACGAGTCCAGTACAAGTGATCGGTGCAGGAACTCTTGAGCAAAACGCCATCAGCCAACTCACCCCAGACGAGAGGAAGCGACTGGTTCAGTAGGCAACTGGCTATCACCCAGTTCACGAGATAGAAATAGAGCGTTTTCGAGAAGTGGACATCGGTTCGCGTGAAGAAAACGCGTCATAACAAGAGTCCAAAGCTTCGGTTCTGATTCCATCAGAACCGAAAATGCTTTAGAGCCAGGGCTCTCGCTCCAAACCTCGGTATTCGTCAGCACATACCGAGGCTTTGTATCATGCGGCGGGCCGTGCTTCGTCCGGACGCAACGTCAACACGCGGACGCCGTCATGAGTGACAGCAACCGTGTGCTCGAACTGTGCGGAGAGCTTCCCGTCCACTGTGACAACGGTCCATCCGTCCTGTTCGGTTCGAACCGTCCTGCGCCCTTGGTTCAGCATGGGCTCGATCGTGAAGACCATGCCCTCTCGGAGCGTCAGGCCGGTCCCCGGCTTTCCGAAATGCAGCACTTGCGGTGCTTCGTGCATCTCGCGCCCGATGCCATGACCGCAGTATTCTTGCACGACCGAATAGCCGTTCCGCTTTGCGTGCCGCTCGATGGCGTAGCCGATGTCGCCAAGCTTTGCGCCCGGGCGAACGGCCCGGATGCCCTTCCACATGGCCTCATAGGTGGTGCGAACGAGCCGCCTTGCCGTGGGCGCCACATTCCCGACGAGGAATGTCTTGCTGGAATCGGCGATATAGCCCTGCTTCTCGAGCGTGATGTCAAAATTGACGATATCGCCGTCCTGCAAGACCTCGTTCCTCGACGGCACGCCGTGGCAGACGACCTCGTTCCTCGAACTGTTCAGAACGAAGCCGTAGCCATACTGGCCCTTGCTGGCGGGCCGCGCGCCGAACTGATCGACGATGAGTGCCTCGACGAGGTCGTTGACCTGCAGGGTGCTCAATCCGGCGAGGGGCTGCCTATCCAGATGCGCGAACACCGACGCAAGCAGACGCCCCGACTCCGCCAGTAGCTCAACCTCGGCCGGCGTCTTCGTCATGCGGTCGCAGCCGCGAGATCAAGGGCGTCGACGCCCGCCTCCTTCAGCTCACGCGCCACAAGCTCTTGGAAGGTGAGGCCAGGGTTCAGTTCGCAGAGCATGCCGATCTTGATCCAGAACGCCGCCTGGGCGTTGATCGACCGATAGGACGCCTTGCTGGCCCGCCGCAGCTGCTCGTGCAGCTCATCCTCGATATTGACGATACCCACTGAGCGCTCCAAAATATACGATTCGTATATGCTTTATATACGCGGGCTTGGGGCGCGGCAAGAGTTGCGCGCCGGATGCGATGCCCGAGCGTCGCAGCCGGACGTTGGCGCCGGCGCCAATGCCGATCGAGCCGGCGCACAGTCGGCGGCGCTGGCGCGCTCCAGGATACAATTTCGGAGAAAAGCGTAGAAGCACCCGACACGGTTCGAACGTGCGAGACCTGCACGAACAGAAAGAAATCGTTCAGATCCAGCATAGGTCACCGTCGTCCAACCATCGGGACGCTGGGTTCGGATTTCGATGACTTTTGGGCCGATCGTCGGGTGCGTAGCTCCCACTCGACACGTTGATCCGGGCGGCCATGCGAATGCGCCGCGCGGGCATCCAATAGTCCACCGGCCTCTGTTCAGATTCTCCCAAACCGCACGAAGGCCGCATATCGGGCTTCGCCCCGCTCTGGAAGCCGCATTGGACAAACCAGGAGAACGCAATGACCAATCGCGCCTACGAACCACTGACCGCTGAGAACGCCGCCCTCGTTCTGGTCGACCATCAGATCGGGCTGATGACCGGGGTCCGGGATATCTCGACCGGGGAGCTGGGCCACGCTCGTCGGCCAGATCGCCGGCGCCATGCGCAAGTGAGCGATCGATCAATCCCGAACAACCGAGGACATCGACAATGACCAATCGGAGCGATATCCCCGTCGAAGAGAGGGACGCCGACCGTGGACGAAGCGGCCTGTCACGCAGGAATTTCATCGCAGCTTCCACGGGCCTTGCGGGAAGCATCGTTGCGGACCGTGCGGCGGCCGACTCCCTTGCCGACGTGCCGCCCCGCGAGGTTGGCGCCGACCTCGGCGGGCACAGCGAGCGATCGAAATACGTCAATATCTCCCGCATTCCCGAAGCCGGTCCAGGCAAGCGCAACGTCGATCCGAGCGATGCGATCAATTCGAAGACGCCGATCGACAAGCTCTTCGGCAGCATCACGCCATCGGATCTGCACTACGAGCGAAGCCATTCCGGTGTGCCTGATCTCGATCCGGTCAAACACCGGCTGCTGGTGCATGGCATGGTGCGGAAGCCGTTGGTGTTCAACGTCGATGACCTCAAGGCGATGCCGCAGGTGTCGCGCGTGGTTTTCATTGAATGCACCGGCAATGGCTGGGAGAACTGGAAGAAGGCTGACGAGAACCTCACCGTGCAGAACACGCACGGTCTCGTCAGCACCAACGAATGGACCGGCGTCCCGCTGAAATTCCTGGTCGAACTTGTTGAAAAGGACCGCGGCTCCAACTGGATGCTCGCCGAGGGCGGCGACGCCGCGGGAGTCGCACGCAGCATCCCGCTCACCGACGAAATCCTGAACGAGGCGTTCGTGGCTTATGGGCAGAACGGCGAGCCGCTGCGGCCCGCGCACGGCTTTCCGATGCGGCTGATAATGCCGGGCTTCGAGGGCAACCTGAACATCAAATGGCTGCGCCGGTTGAAATTCGGCGACCGGCCCTGGATGACGCGTTGGGAAACGGCGCGCTACACGCAGCTTCGGGCCGACGGCAAAGCCACCCAATTTCAGCTCCGCATGGAAACCAACTCGGTGATCACATCGCCCTCCGGAACGATGGTGATCAAGCCCGGCTACCAGCGGATCACCGGGCTCGCCTGGAGTGGTCACGGCAAGATCGCCAAGGTCGAGATTTCGACCGATGGCGCCAAGAGCTGGAAGGAAGCGCAGCTAAATCTGCCGGCATTGCCGAAGGCGCAAACGCGCTTTCAGATGGATTGGACCTGGGACGGTAAGCCGACCAAGATTGTCAGCCGTTCGACCGACGATAAGGGCAATGTCCAGCCCGACCGCAAATCCTTCATCGCCGCGATCGGGACCAACGCACTTTTTCACTACAGCGCGCAGCAGCCCTGGAGCATTGACGAGACCGGGAGGGTTCGAAATGTCCTCGACTAGCAAGGCATTCCTCACTGGCGCGATCGCGCTCGCGCTTGGTTCTCCCGTACTTGCATATGATTTCGGCCGTCCCGCGACACCCGACGAGATAGCGCAATGGGATATCGACGTCAGGCCGGATGGCAAGGGACTGCCACCGGGCAGCGGTACGGTAGCGCGAGGAAAGCAGGTCTTCGCCGATAACTGCGCGGCTTGCCATGGCGACAACGGCGTTGGCGGCATCAAGGACCGCCTCGTCGGAGGGCAGGGCACGTTGGCTTCGGACGCACCGGTGAAGACCGTGGGCAGCTTTTGGCCCTACGCCACCACGCTCTTCGATTACATTCACAGAGCGATGCCTTATCAGGCGCCGGGTTCGCTTGATAGCGATGATACCTATGCCGTCGCGGCCTATATCCTTCACTTGAACGGCATTCTGCCTGCCGACGGCAAGCTCGATCGCGACACCCTACCAAAGATCAAGATGCCGAACCGCGACGGTTTCGTTCCGGAGCCGGAGTTCGATCCGGCCAAGCTGTTCAGGAAGAAGTGAGAATGGGCTTCTTAAGGACTGTCGTCTTCGTGCTGATCGCAACGACTTGGTTATCAGGAGAGCATGCAATGTCCGCTGATGGATTGATCACGCTGCACAGCAGCTTTGGCCCGGAAGAAACGATGCACCGGTTTGAGACTGAGGTCCGAGCCAGGGGCATGACGGTATTCAGCCATATCGACCATGCCGCTGGCGCTGCCACGGTCGGCTTGCCGCTGCGGCCGACAAATCTTCTGATCTTCGGCGCGGCGAAGGCCGGCACTCCGCTGATGCAATCGGTGCAAACGATCGGCATCGACCTGCCGTTGAAGGCGCTGGTCTGGCAGGACGAGGATGGCAAGACTTTCCTTTCCTACAATGATCCAGCCTATATCACGCGTCGGCATGGTATCGGTGAATCCGCCAAGCCTGTCATCGCAGCGATGTCGGGCGCGCTGAAGGAGATGGCAGCAAAGGCGACGACGGCTCCTTGAGATCAACGGGAGCCAATGGTGAGGCGCCCGCCATTCTGCGGATGCCTGCACAGGCGGGCGCGGCACGCACACGCGCGGCTCAATAAGAATCATTACACGCGTAACCAGTCAGGGAGAAACGTACAGGGATTTGACTTCTGTCGGGTCCTGGCCTCCGCCATCATCCGGATGCGTCATGGTTTCGGCGACGCTGCTATCGGGATGAACGTGATGTCGCAAGTCCGTTTCGAGGAAGCTTTACGTCGCGTGGGCATGGAGGTCCGCGGAGGAAATCTGATCGAGGTCCCATGGTCAAACGTTGCAGACGGAGAGTCCATTGGCAACGTAGCGTGGGCCGGACGGGATATGGGCATCTTCGTGGTCGATTGGGCAGACTCGAAAATCGTCGAGCTGGAGACGTTGGCAGGGAAGGACGTTATCGTCTGTAGTGCTGTGCTCAATCAGGACGAAGCCCGGACGGACTTCGCCGTCGGCGACAGTCGTTTCGACGCGAGGGGCGCAGATATGACGATGGTTTTCGTGCCGCAACACGAGCGGTTCAAGTTTGTAACGAGTGTTTCGCGAGGTCTCAAAGCGGTCACTGTCGTCGTCGACATGATATCCATGATGAAAGCTCGTGGCCTTCCTGCTGCGGCATTGCCGAAATCGCTTCTGAGCATGATCCGGGGGCGGGAGATCGCGATGGAGACGCTTGTCCCCGGTCATTTTGGCGAGATTGCAAGGGACGTTGCTGCGCGACGCGCCATGTTTCCGTCTCTCGCCACGCTCTATTATGAGGGCAAGACGTTTGAATTGGTTTCTGCTCTGTTGAGCGGGCTCTCCCGACGTGATGCTTTCCGCGTCGGCGATGGTGCCTTCGATCCGGGTATTCTTGACCGGCTGGGCCTGGTGAAGCAGATCATCGACCAGGCGCCGCATCGCGTTTTTGACGTCGATGCTCTCGCGCGCGTCGCCGCCATGAACAGAACCAAGCTCCGATCCGCTTTCAAGCAGGTTTATGGCACGACACTATCGGGCTATCGCACGGCACTCATGCTGCAACGGGCCGACCGGGCTCTCAAACAAGCAGGGGCCAGCGTTAAGCAGGCGGCACGCCATGCGGGCTACGCGACGACGTCCAGTTTCATCATCGCTTATAAGCGGCAATACGGAGTTCGCCCAGGAATCGTCCTGCGAGATTGAAAGGCTGCGGCACTAACGATCCATCCTGCGATCCTCGATATCGTCTCCTGTATTCTCTTCGGATGTTGCATGTGTCACAACCGAAAGTCCAAAAATATGGTGCAGAACGTTATCGAGCAATCCGAACAAGTGGTGCATGATCTCAACGCCAAAATGCAGGGCCGGGTCACCGCGCGATGGGACGAAGGCTACGACAACGCCCGAAAGGTGTGGAACGGCGCGGTGGATCACCATCCGGTCGCGATTGCCTTCTGCGAAAGCGCGGAAGACGTCCAGGCTGCCGTACGAACAGCGCGTGCCCATAACTTGCCAGTATCGGTTCGTAGCCGTGGACACGACGCTGCCGGGCGTTCGGTCCGGTCAGACGCGCTCGTCATCGACTTGTCTCCGATGGACCACGTCCGGATCGACGATCAAGTCGCGACCGTTGCCGGCGGCGCCACCGCCGCCAAAGTGATCGCCGCCGCTGCCGCGCGCAACCTCATGGCCGTGACGGGCTGGAATGGTGTGCCGGGAATGACTGGACTGACGACCGTCGGCGGTTATGGCCCTCTGATTGCAAGCCACGGTCTGGCGTTGGATAGCTTGACTGGCGCCGAACTTGTTCTTGCCGACGGGCAACGGCTCACCGTCGACCGGGACAAAAACCCGGATCTGCTTTGGGCCCTTAAAGGCGGCGGAGGCAATTTCGGCGTAGTCACGTCGATGAAAGTTCGCTTGCACCCCGCGCGCCAGGTTCTGGGCGGCATGATTTTGTTTCCATGGGGAGAAGCAGAGACAGTGCTGGCCCGGTGTGGCAAGGCAATAGGATCTGCCAGCAACAATCTCTCCGTCGTTATCGGAATCATTTCCCTACCGGACGGCAGCCCGGCTCTATTCCTGGCGCCAGCGTGGACCGGCGAGATATCCGACGGCGACATCGCGATGGAGGTCCTGAAGCGCTGCGGTAAGCCCATGCACGTGCAGATCGCGTCAATGGGCTATCAGGACTTGATTCAGGGCTTTGATGCGCGTGTGGCGAATGACAAGCACTATGCGCTCGAGACCCGTTGGATACCGGCACTCAATCCAGAGGCGATGTCTGCCTTGATTGAAGGTGGCGCCAGTCGAACGTCGCCATTCTCGACCATCATCCTTCAGCATTTCCGTGGCCTGCCCACGCAATTTCCCCTGGACAGCACCGCCTTTGGACTGCGACGTGAACATGTCATGGTTGAGATCATATCCTGTTGGGATCCCACTGCTGGTGACAACGGCTCCGTCCACAAACGCTGGGCACGCGATTTTTCTCAGACATTGGCTCCCATGTCGTTGCCGGGCGGCTATCCCAACCTCCTGGGACCGCATGCTCAGGACCAAATCGCTCAGGCTTACGGGAACAACATCACGAGACTTCAGGCCGTGAAGCGTCGTTTCGACCCGGATGGCTTCTTCTCAGCCACCGCTCTCCCCCGCTGAAGCGAGTTGTTGGGCTCACACTGGGTGTTCGCGATCGAGCACTCGAACAACGGAGACTATGCGATGACGGTGCAGAACTTTGCGGAGACAGGCGCGGCGAGCCCTCATGGCGCGACACTTCCGGTTCTCACCCTCAAGCAACTTGACGCAGATCCACATGGAGTCTTTCGCCAGTACCGCAAGGATCACGCTGTCGTGCTGCAGTCTCACCACGGTGTCGCTCGAGCTCGACTCCACGAAAACGGCGCTGAACTCGCAGCGCGATGCCCTGATCGCATTGACAAGCCCGCGCGCATCATAGCCGCCGAGCATGAGCCTTCCGGCGCGGGCCGCAACGTCTACCAGGCCGATCGGGGCGCGGTGACGAGCCTCGGCCCCGTCGCGCCAGGCGATCTGCGTCCGGGGGCATCGGTCGTGATGATGGCCGGTGCCGGCGCGCCGGACTATGGCGCGCTGACGCGCTATCTCGATCCGGCCAACCTGGCGGCGGCGGACAAGCCACTTGCCGATCAGCCTGGCAAGGTGGCGAAAACCTATGAGAAGGACCTCGCCGACTGGCTATCGTCGCACTATGGCTTCAAGGGCACCGAGGCTGACGCACGCGCACGGTTCGCGCTGCTGCCGGCCGACGAGCAGGCGATATTCCTGCGGCAGGTGTTTTACAGCGAGCTGCGCGACAGCGGCCGGGAATACAACGATGCCAGTGGTCCACGCGCGCGCTCCTATCTGCGCGGTCGACAGGCGATCGCGGCGCTGTTCCCCGACCAGGACGAAGCCGGCCGCCCGATCTCTTATCGGGGCGATATCACGATGTTCGGCGGCTCCGGCATCCGAACGCTGTCCGGCGGCAACATTGAGCTCCTGGCGCCGGGAGGCCAGATCGTGCTCGGGGTCGAAGGCGTGGTGCCGCCGCCTTCGGCCGGATTGATCACGCAAGGATCAGGTGACATCCACAGCTATTCGAAGGGCAGCCTGCTGCTTGGACTGTCGCGGATCATGACGACCTTTGGCGGCAATATCGTCGCCTGGTCGGCGGAGGGCGATATCAACGCCGGCCGCGGATCCAAGACGACACAGGTCTATACCCCGCCGAAGCGTGTCTATGACAATTACGGATCGGTGACGCTGTCTCCGACCGTTCCCACGACAGGCGCCGGCATCGCGACGCTCAATCCGATCCCGGAGGTGCCGCGCGGCAATGTCGATCTGATCGCGCCGCTCGGCACCATCGACGCAGGCGAAGCCGGCATCCGGCAACGTCAACCTTGCCGCGTTGCAGATCGTGAACGCGGCGAATATCCAGGTGCAGGGCAGCGCTACCGGAATTCCGGTCGTGCAAGCCCCGCCGGTTGCCGCGCTGAGTTCGGCCGGGAACGCCACTGCCGCCACTCAGCAAAGCGCGGCTCCGACGCAGTCGAACAACGATCGGCCATCGGTGATCATCGTCGAGTTTGTCGGCTTTGGCGGTGGCGACGGCTCTCCCGCCCCGAATCCGAGCCCCGAAAAGAAACGGAGCGGTGACGACCAACGAGCCCAAAACCCTGATAGCGCCTACCAGGTGCTCGGCGCGGGCGAGATGACGATGGACGAGGCGAAGCAACTGATCGCCGAACGCCGCCGTCAGATGCGGCCATAGTCGGGTTGTGGCGCGGCGTCCTGAAGCGACATCGCGCCCGACATGGTTCAGCTCTGGCCGGACGCACTGTTCGCATCGTACAGGTTGAGCCGAGGCGGCTGGCGAACGTTTACGTTGTCTGTGCTGGCGCGGCGGCAAATTTTCCGGACCGAAGTCGGTCGATGGCTTTCCGTAACACCCTTCGCGTACGCTAAGGGTCTGAAAGCTCGTCGGCCGGCGATTCCGAACCCGACGAGCGCCGTCACTCACCGATCGCACGCCCGATGCGGAAATCCGGAAAACAGGATGATCCTGCTCAGCTACATCTATCGCTTCGTCTCCAACTTCGTGTTCCTGGCGCTGGTCTATTTCAGCCTCAACTTCATGGAGAAATACGAGCATCGCGCGCTCGTCGCGCTTCTGGTGCTGGTTTATGCCGCGATGCACGCGGCGTCCGCCTTGCGCTCGTTCTATTTCTTCCAGCGAATCGAACGCCTGGAAGGGGAGACGCGTCGGCTCGGGACGGCGGTGGTCGAGGGACCAAGTTCGACAGCCTCACGCAAGCAGATCGTCGGTGCCGTCACCGAGCTGCGTCATGCCGGCGAGATCAAGTCCTATATCGACCTGCTGTTCCTGGCGCTCGTCATCCTGCTCTGCATCGCCAAGATCGTGACGAATTGAGCGGATGGCGCGGTAATCTCCGCCGCGGTCTTCAGCGCTTCGCGACCTGAAGTGCGCGTCTGTTCGGCTTCGCCTGCACGGCATGCTTGGGCACGCCACGACCCGCATGACCTCCTTGCGGGTTCTGATGCACGGCATGCCGGGAATGCGGCGCCTGACGCGCACCGATGGTGCGGGCTCTCGCGGAGATCGGCCCTATCGCATTGGCGGCTTCAGGAGATGCTGCCACCTGTTGCGGACGTTTGGCGGGTAAATGCGACGCGAGCAGCGTCACACGCACGCCTTCGGGCATCCTGAAGACGGAGGAGGCCGGGACCGGCAGGGCCGGGCGGCTGTTCTCGGAGACCCGCAATGGCTCCGGCCATGCCGTCTGCGAGGCGATCGCGGCGCGCGGGCGGCGCAGTCGATCGAACAGGCCTGGATCACGCCAATCCAGATTCGAGAGCCCGGGTGCGGGCAGTTCCTGCGTCTGGACGAACACGAAATTCGGAATCTTCGGCCAGCGCACCGTTGCGACGGTCTCGGACGGCGGATGCAACAGCCATTGCACGGGTTCGGTCGGCGTGGCCGGCCGCTCCGGCGTCGCCGGCACCACATGGACGATCCGATAGCCGCGCGCCTTTAACTCCTGCAGGATTTTCGGCAGCGCCGCCACCGTGCGTGGCTGGATGTCGTGCAACAGCAGGATGCCCTTGCCCTTCGCTTCCAGCCGCTGGATTGCGAGCTCGTAGACGCGCGCCGGAGGGATATGGCGCCAATCGTCGGCGACGAAATCGGCGCTCCAGTTCTGGATCTCACGCGATGCCAGATAGTTCTCGACCGCTTCGGCGCGCAGCAGCCCTGGAATGCGGAAGAAGGGCGCGAGCTTGCTCGCGTCGCCAAGCGCGGCCACCGTCGAGGCGATCCCGGCATCGACCTCCTGCTTGGCCTGCTCCATCGACATCTTGTTGAAGGTCAGCGGATGGTTCTGGCTGTGCGTGCCGACGGTGTGGCCGGCGGCGACGAGCTTGCGGACACCTTGCGGATTGGCTTTGGCCTGACTGCCGATGATGAAGAAGGTCGCCTTCACGCACTGGCTGGCAAGAATGTCCAGCACCTGGTTGCTGTATTTCGGCAGTGGGCCGTCATCAAATGTCAGCACCACTTCGTGATCGTCCAGCGGCAGAGTCTCGGCATATTGCATGGTGCCGATCCGGGGATGCTCGCGGGGATCGACCACCAGCGTGCGCGAGGTGCCGAGCGCGTCGGGATGGCCGGGACAGTCAGCCGCGACTGCGGACTGGCTGCTCGCGCCGATTAGAATCAGCAGGGGGAGGGCAGTCCACGACCGCTTCCAAAATCCCTCGCCAACGCTAGCGATCATAACACCCTGGCTGCATTCTCTTTGTCCGACGCCAAATCCTTACAGGCGGCGTCATGAACGCCACCTTAATGCTTTGTAACCCACAGCCGTCCTTTGGTTCAATGTGTTTGATCCGACACGGTTTTCGGGCCCGGCGGCACGATATGCACAATCCTGTAATTGTGATCGCGCAGATAGCGCAAGAAGGCCGGAAGCATCGCCGCGGTGTGCGTCTTGGGATCGTGCAGCAGGATGATTCCCTTGCCGGCGGCGTTCAGGCGCCCGGTCAGAATCTTCAGCTCCTCCTCCGGCGTCATCTTGTTCCAGTCGCTTGCCCAGAGGTCGGCGCCGAACACGGCGATGCCGCGCTTCTCCAGGTTCGCGAGCGTCTCCGGCGACATCTCGAAATAGGGGAAGCGGAAGAACGGCGTGCTCGGCGTCGTGGTCGCGCGCCCATGCAGCGCCGTTTCGACCGCGGCGATGCCCTTGTCGATCTCGCCAATGGCGTCGTCCGGTTTCATGTATTTGAGGTTGTGATGCGTCCATGTGTGGTGGGCGACCGTGTGGCCGAGTGCGGCGATCTGGCGGACCAACTCCGGATGCTCGGAGGCCGGCTTTCCAATCATGAAGAAGGTGGCGCGCACGCATTCATGGGCGAGTGCCGCGAGAATCTTCCGATCGGTTGACGGCCATGGCCCGTCGTCGAACGTCAACACCACCTCGTGATCCTGCAGGGGCAATGTGTCGGGAAAGCTCTTGGTGCCGACGCGCCGATAGGTCGCGGGATCGACGGTCAGGACGCGCGACGTTCCAAGCGCATCCGTGCGCGGGCATTCGTCGGCGGCGTGCGCCGCGCCGGTCCACGCGAGCAGGGCAAGAATGGCTGCACCGAACGTTCTCATAAGCACACCTGTTCTTCGCGATTGGCGATATTTGGCATTGCGCGTGACGCGGCCGATTGGGTAATGCGTGCAACGATAACTCAGACGAGTTCCTTCCTTCTGTCAAACGGTGAGGCGCGGCATGGCCGAGAATATCGACGCTGCCAATCCCGCCGAAGCGTCCGTCCTCGAGCGGCTGCCCATGCGGGACGAGGAGGGGCAGCTCCGCCACGAATTCGTCGAAAATATTGCGAGCGCGATCCACGCGGCCGACCGGCCGTTCCTGTGCGAGGTCGTGGCCGAACTGCATGAGGCGGATCTCGGCGATCTCATCGCAGCGCTCGCGCCGGAAGACCGCGTCAGCCTTGTCGAGATCACCGGCACCGATTTCGACTTCTCGGCACTGAACGAGGTCGACGATACTGTTCGCGAGGAAATCCTCGAAGAGCTCGAGCCGGAGACCGTTGCGGAAGGCGTTCGCGAGCTGGAATCCGATGACGCCATCGAGCTTCTCGAAGGTCTCGACGAGGAGGACAAGGAGGAGATCCTCGACAGGCTTCCGCCGTCGGAGCGCGCCGAGCTCGAGCGCAGCCTGCTGTATCCGGACAATTCCGCCGGCCGGCGGATGCAGACCGAGTTCATCGCGGTGCCGCGAGATTGGACGGTGGAGCAGACCATCGACTACATGCGCGAGACGCCCGACCTGCCGCACCGGTTCTACGAGATTTACGTAGTCGACAGCGACAGGCACTGGATGGGCGCCGTACCGCTCGACGTGCTGCTGCGCTCGCGCCGCCCGGTGCCGCTCACCGACCTGATCGACGAAGATCGCCGCCGCGTCTCCGCCCTGGAGGACCAGGAAGAGGTCGCGCGGATGTTCGGCAAGTACAATCTGGTGGCCGCGCCCGTGGTTGACACCACAAACCGGCTGGTCGGCGTCATCACGATCGACGACGTCGTCGACGTCATCGAGGAGAAGGCTGACGAAGACCTCAAGGCGCTCGGTGGTGTCACCAGCCACGAAGAGTTGTCGGACAATGTCTGGACGATCGCGCGAGGGCGCTTCAATTGGCTGCTGGTCAACCTCGCGACCGCCTTTCTTGCGTCCTCCGTGCTCGGCCTGTTCGAAGGCCAGCTCGAAAAGATGGTGGCGCTTGCGGTGTTGGCGCCGATCGTCGCCAGTCAGGGCGGCAATGCCGCGACCCAGACCATGACGGTCGCCGTGCGTGCGCTGGCCACCCGCGAGCTCGGATCCTACAACGCCGTTCGCGTCATCCTGCGCGAGGTCATGGTTGGCCTCGTCAACGGCCTTGCCTTTGCCGTCATCACCGGCATCGCCGCGGTCGCCTGGTTCAAGATTCCGGGCCTTGGCGTGGTAATCGGGCTCGCCATCGTCTGCAACCTGGTTGCCGGTGCGCTCGGCGGGATTTTGATCCCGATGGTGCTGGAGCGCGTGCGCGCCGATCCGGCCGTGGCGTCCGGCACCTTCGTTACCACGATCACGGATGTGGTCGGCTTCTTCTGCTTCCTCGGCATCGCCACTTTGTGGTTCGGCCTGAATTAGCACCTTGCTTAGCGTTAAGCGGCCCTTAAGTCGGTTCGCCCACAATGCGGCTTTCCGGAGCAGACCATGAAGCGTTTGCGGCTGAAAGCGGATGGACGGATCGTCGAGCTGCGCGACGGGCAGGAGTTCCCGCTCGCGCCCGAGACACCGACCGGGCCGCTCACGGTCCGCGATCTCCGCCGTCGATCGCACCTGACCCAGCTCGAATTCGCCGCCAAGCTCGGCGTGCCAGTGGAAACGATCCGCAACTGGGAGCAGGGCAAGCGCGCCCCACGCGGACCGGCACGGGCGCTTCTGGCGGTCATCGCCCATTCGCCGGAAACGGTATTCGCGGCGCTGGCGACAGAGGCCTCTGCGGCGTGAGTTGGCAGCGGAGCTGCGGCGGCCCATAATGGGCGCATGAACATCATCGAAGCCAACGGCGCCAGGATCCCGGCGATCGGGCTCGGCACCTGGGAATTGCGCGGACGCACCTGCGCGCGGATCGTCGAGCAGGCGCTCAGGCTCGGCTATCGCCACATCGACACCGCGCAGATGTACGACAACGAGCGCGAGGTCGGCGAGGGGTTGCGCGCGTCCGGCGTGAGGCGCGACGACGTCTTCATCACGACCAAGGTCTGGACCACCCATTTCAGGCCCAACGACCTGGAGCGTTCGGCCAAGGAAAGCCTGGCGCGGCTGCGGCTGACCGAAATCGATCTCTTGTTGCTGCACTGGCCGAACCCGCAGGTGCCGCTCGCGGAAACGATGGGTGCGCTGGCGCATGCCAAACAGCTTGGGCTCGCACGCCATATCGGGGTGTCCAACTTCACGATCGCCTTGATCGAGGAGGCGGTGGCGGCTTGCGCGGAGCCGTTGGTGTGCGACCAGGTCGAGTATCATCCCTATCTCGATCAGGCGAAGGTGAAGGCTGCCTGCGCCCGGCACGGCATGGCGCTGGTCGCCTATAGCCCGATCGCGAAGGGCCGCATCCGGAACGACCGTGCATTGGCGCGGATCGGCGACTGCTATCGCAAGACGGCGGCCCAGGTTTGCCTGCGCTGGCTGGTGCAGCAGAATGTTGCCGCGATCCCGCGGACATCGAAGCTCGAACGGCTGTCTGAGAACATCAACGTCTTCGATTTCGAATTGTCGGAGGACGACATGAGCCTGATCTCGGCCATGGGCAGCGCCTCAAGCCGCCTCACTGATTTCGGCTTCGCGCCGAAATGGGATTGAGACACCCCTCGATTGCCCGCTATGCTGATGACGGGCAGGGGGCTGTCAAACCTGATCAGTTGCGAATGAACCTGCGGGAGCTCATTCCTGTGGACGTGACGGCGTCGGCGGTTGCGCACGTGTCCGTGCTGGCCCTGGTGCTGCTGCTGTCCGAAGTCCATCCGTTTGACGTCGTGGCGGCCGACACCGTCCCGGTCGACATCGTCACGCCGCAGGACATCGAGAAGGACATCGAGAAAAAGCCCGAACCGACCCCATCGCCGTCGCCTTCTCCGTCGCCGTCAATCGATCTGTCCGCGCTCCAACAGCCGCCTGTAAGCACGCCGCCTCCACCGGCGCCGCAGCCGGCAGCGTCGGCGCCGCCGCCCCACGAGAAGCAGCCGGCACCGGCGGAATCAGCTTCGGCTCAGCCGCAGGTCGCGGCAAAGCCGGCGGGCGGCCCAGCCTACACGCCGCCGGAGCCTGATCTCTCGATCAAATACCATGTCCAGCTCGGCCTGCCGCCGGCCCTCCCGCCGATGGCGGCACCAGCCCCACCCCCGGCCGCGCGCTACGGTGGCAAGGTCGACGACGATTTCGATGCGCCGGCAGTTAGGGCAGCCGACCTCACCCCGAGCGTCGTCGCCGAGTTTCGCCGCCATCTCAAGACGTGCTCGAAGCTGCCGGCATCGCTAAAGCCTTCCGACGACGTCAAGGTCACGCTGCGCGTGTTCTTGACGCCGCAGGGGCGGCTCGCCGACGAGCCTCTGCTGATCGAGGCGAGTGCGTCCGAGAAGGGACCGATGCTGATGCGTGGCGCGATGAGTGCACTGGAGGCGTGCCAGCCCTACACGATGCTCCCGGCCGATCGCTATGGCGAGTGGAAGACGATCGACCTCAGCTTCACGCCGCAGGATTTTCCTTCCTAGGCTTGTCGCGTGAAGTCGCAATGGGCGGCGATCGCCTGCCGGTTGGACGACCGCGCCGCGCTATGGCAAAATAGCAATCCAACCGGATTCCCGCACATGTTGAAGCTCGTCATCGGCAACAAAAACTATTCGTCATGGTCGATGCGGCCGTGGCTGGCGCTGCGCGCTAACAACATCCCGTTCGAGGAAATCTTCATCCCGCTCTACACCGATGTGAAGGCGGACAAGGATCGGATCCTGAGCTTCTCGCGTGCCGGCAAGGTACCGACGCTGATCGATGGCGATGTCACGGTCTGGGATTCGCTGGCGATCATCGAATACCTCGCCGAGAAATATCCGGAAACAAGACTGTGGCCTGAGGATCGCGCGGCCCGCGCCCATGCGCGCTCGGTCTCCGCGGAGATGCATTCGGGCTTCATGCCCCTGCGCAATGAATGCGGCATGAACCTGCATCGCCCGATCCGGGCGGTCCCCTTGTCAGACGACGCTCGCGCCAATGTCGCGAGGATCCAGGAAATCTGGGCGGACTGCCACGCGCGCTACGGCAAGCAGGGGCCGTTCCTGTTCGGGGTGTTCTCCGGCGCGGATGCGATGTTCGCCCCCGTCGTGCATCGCTTCCGCACCTATGCGATCCCAGTGAAGCCCGAGGCGCAGGCCTATGTCGATGCGATGACGTCGCTGCCGGCGTTCCAGGAGTGGACGCGCGACGGGCTTGCTGAAACGCTCATCATCGAGCGGTTCGAGACCGTCTAATCCGGTCGACCCAGCTCGCCCAGGTGCCGGCCCAGTACCTTCCGTGCGAGCGCGAATGGCAAGCCGCCCCATAGCGGCTGATCGCGGGAACCCGAACTTTTCGCTGTTGTCGCCGTGGAACGCGGCTCAGTCGCCGGAAAACCTCCTATCACGCTGAAAAATCTGCAAATTTCGTGTATTTGCCTTGCCCCGATCCCGCTGGATTTTGGGGCCGTTGCTGTGCTAGCTTGACGCAGGGTTCTCAATGTTGGCCGCTGCTGTGGGACCTAAGGCGGCGCGGCCGACGATCCAAGAAAATGGAGAGGGCGTTGAAGCACAAGTACGGCGTTGGAGAGACTGTCTATTTCACTGCGAGCAACGTGTCTCGTCCGGCCGCTACCGGGACCTATCAGGTGGTCCGGCTGCTGCCGACCGACGGTGACGATTGCCAGTACCGCATCAAAAGCTCGACCGAAGCTTTCGAACGGGTTGCCAAGGAAAGCCAGCTCGCCCTGTCCTGAGAGAGCTGTGCGCAAGCACCCGGTTGGCGCGGTTCCCTGATGGGTCGCCGTCAAAAGGCCCCGTTCGCAGAACGACTCTGCCGAGGGGCGAATGCCCGAAAGGAGGCGTTCGCCTTTGGCAACTGTGTTTTATGCTGCGTTGAGGGACATCGCGTATGAGCTGGGCTTCTTCGCTGGATCACATCTGGCGCTCCGCGACTTTTCCGATGTGGCTGACGCTGGCCGCTGCAGGATTTTTTGGGGTGATCCTGTTGATCACGCTGTTGCGCGCGGAGAAATCCGTGGCCAACGGCGCGTTGACGGTCATCACCTTGCTTGCGATTGCGGTCGCTGCTGCCGCGACCATTCGTGGCTTCGATTCCGGTAGCCGGCTTGCTTCCGCTGATGTGCGTTCGGCACAGCCGGTCGTCGCGGCGCCAGCCGCGCTGGCCTGCATCGATGACCTCGCGGGCGATGCCGTGCTGAACGCCTGCGAAAAGGTGTTGTTCGGTTCCGCCGACTCTGCGGCTGCCGCGGTCGCCTATGCGGCTTCCCAGATTACCCGCCTGACGTCGTTGGGCGATCTCGCGACCGCCGAGCGCAACACGTCGCCCGAACTGCAGGCGCTGCGGCGCGCGATCGAGCGCGACCGCTACGGGCTCATGGCCTATGTGCTGATGGCACGAGACCATTGCACGCCGGCTTCATGCGCGGCGTTCGGTTCGCTCGGGACCAGCCAGCAGATCGCGTCCAATATGGACGAGCGCCTCTATGAGAACCTGATCACCCGCTACGCGCCGTCGTGGAACGCGCCGGCGCCTGCCATTGCAGCGGCGGCCGGAGCAGGGGTGCTCGGAGCACTGCCGCCATCCCTCCCGACCGGCAAACCTACCAACGCCGAGTTTCCGTCGGCCGCGAACACCCCTCCGATCAGCATCATGACGCCTGAGCCCGCACCGAAGCCGCCGCAGGCCGCGACGGCTGCCACGACCGCAGCTCCGCCTGCGCCACGTTCCGCGCCAGCGGCTTCGCCCGCGCCGCCGGCCGCTGCCAAGAAACAGGCGGTGGCCAAACGTCCGCCGGCACCCGCGCCGGTGCCGATCACGCCGCCACCACCGGCGTCCACAGCCGCTCCTGCAACTTCGGACGACTGATCTTTTCAAAACCGGTGCCGGCGGCTAAAGCGAAACGATCATGCCGCTTCATCTCATCAAGCTCGCCGTCGGTTGTGACTCGGTCAAGGAACTTAAGACCTGGGTCGCCGAACGGATGGCGACCGCGAAGAAGAAGGGCCTGCCGCAGCGTCATGTCCACATCACACGGATGACGCCGAAACGGGAGGAGGAAATCCTTGCCGGCGGCTCGCTCTATTGGGTGATCCGCGGCGAGATCGCCGCGCGCGAGAAGATCATCGCGATCGAGCCGTTCCGCGACAAGGACGGCATCGGCCGCTGCCGCATCGTGATGCAGCCCAAGGTGATCACGGTATCGCCGCGCCCGATGCGTCCCTTCCAGGGCTGGCGCTATCTCACCGCCGATGCCGCGCCGCCCGACCTGACCAAATCGGCCGCTTCCGGCGTCGCGGCGATGCCCGAACCGATGCGGCGCGAACTGCGCGATCTTGGATTGCTGTAACGGCTGGTCGGGTTACATCGATATCCGGTCGGGTTACACCGCGATATTGTCGATCAGCCTCGTGGTGCCAAGCCGTGCGGCGACCAGCATCCGCAGCGGGCCGTCCTTGATCGAGGCGATCGGCGCCAGCGTCTCGGCGTGGCGCACCTCCAGATAGTCGAGCTTGAAGCCGGCCTTTTCGATCAGCTCGGCGCCTCCGGCTACAGCCGGCTTGATCGCTTCACCGGCACGGATGCGGCGGGCGGTTTCCTTCATGACGCGATAGAGCTCCGGCGCCACGCGCCGTTCTTCAGGCGAGAGGTAGACGTTGCGGGATGACATTGCGAGCCCGTCGCGCTCGCGCACGGTTTTGGAGCCGATCACCTTGACGCCGAGGTCGAGGTCGCGCGCCATCTGGGTCACGACGCGGAGCTGCTGAAAATCCTTCTCGCCGAAGATCGCAAAATCCGGCCGGCACTGCGTGAACAGTTTGCCGACGACCGTTGCGACCCCGCCGAAGAAATGTGGGCGGAAGCGGTCTTCGAGGCCGACGGTGGCGGGCCCCTCCGGCGCGATCCGCGTGGCAAAGCCATCCGGGTACATCGTCTTGACGTCGGGATGCCAGATCAGGTCGACCTTCTCGGCGGCGAGCTTTGCGACGTCGTCCTTCCAGGTACGCGGATAGGAGCCGAAATCCTCTGTCGGCGCGAACTGGGTCGGATTGACGAAGATCGAGACGATGACGCGCTGGGCGCGTCGCTTGGCAAGGCGCACCAGCGACACATGCCCGTCATGGAGAGCTCCCATGGTTGGCACCAGCGCTGTCATCGCCTTTCTGCCGCGTAGAGCCTCAACGGCGCGGCGCAAGGCAGGGACGGTGCGGACGACCACGGGACTTCGCGACATCTGGATTCAATCTCTTGGGCTGGTTCGGGAAGGTCTGGTCGGGCGAGACGGGCTTGGACTCGCTCGATGAGGCGGGCACGCGACCATACCAAGGGGAAGGCGTCGACGCCAAGGCGGCAGGCGCGCGCACCTGACCCGTTTGGGTGACGTCAAACGATTGTGGGCTGACATGTCCGGCGACCGATTCATGATTAAGACAGTCGGCTGCCCCTTAAGCGCATGGCGCATTTCACTTGACCGTCGAAGCGCCCGATTTGAAGATATCGAGGGGGATCAGGTGATGCTGGTACAGGCTAGTCAGGGGCAATCCGGCTCCGCCCATGTGGTGGTGCTCGGCAACGAGAAGGGCGGTTCGGGTAAATCCACCACTGCCCTTCACATCGCCGTCGCGCTGATGAAGGCCGGCCAGCGGGTCGCCACCATCGATCTCGATTGCCGCCAGCAGAGCTTTACCCGCTACATCAATAACCGGCGCGCCTGGGCACGGCGCACCAAGCTCGACCTCGAAATCCCCGTGCATCATTGCATCAAATACGGCGAGACGATGCAGATCGCGGAGAACGAGAACGCCGAGTTCCAGCAGTTCATGGCGGCGATCAGCGCGGTCGAGCGCAATTTCGATTTCATCGTCATCGATACGCCGGGCACCGACACCTACCTGATGCGGCTCGCCCATTCGATGGCCGACACGCTGGTGACGCCGATCAATGACAGCTTCCTCGATTTCGACGTGCTGGGCACCATCGATCCCGCCACCTATTCGGTGACGGGCGAAAGCCATTACGCCGAGATGGTGCGCGACGTCAGGCGCAAGCGCCGGCAGGTGGACGGCGCGACCACCGACTGGATCGTGGTCCGCAACCGCCTCTCGATGCTTGGGTCGCGCAACAAGCAGCTCGTCGCAAGCGGCCTGAAACAGTTGTCGCTGCGGCTCGGTTTCCGCTCGATCGACGGCTTTGCCGAGCGCGTCGTCTACCGCGAATTCTTCCCGCGCGGCCTGACCGCGCTCGACGATATCGACGAGCAGACGCTCGGCACCCGGCCCAGTATGGGCCACGTCACGGCGCGCGAGGAGGTGACAGGCCTCCTGCGCCAATTGAAGCTGCCGCTGGACGAGCGCGGCCGCCGCCGCGCGGCCAACCGGGCCGAATGGTTCAACCAGGTCGACAAGCCGCTCGAGATCCACGACATCATCGCAACTTGACGGGGTCGGCTCACGCCGGCTGCAGAAACCGACGGCCCGTGTCGTCCGCCGATGGAACTCGCCCGTCACCCCGGCTTGGACCCCGTGCGACTACGGGGGAGGGCCAAAAACCCAGGAACAAACCTCAAACTGGCCCGTTTCATTAGAAATGTACCGAGCGCCTGAACCCGAATTTCGCGGCGCCGTCATAGGGTTAGGAGGAAAGCCAAATCCCACAGCGACTTGTGCAGATGCACAAGGATTAGGTGCATCGCACAACGATCAGGCGGTCAACACACAACATTTGGACTTCCCGTCACGTCGCTGTGACATATATCATCCAGACGGACCGTCAGAGTCCGGACAAATGGGATATAGCGCCAGAGGCGGGCGCGCCGAGGACGAATATGAAACGTGGAATTACCGTTCTGCTTTCACTTACCGTGCTTGTTACTGGCGCGTATTTCACCGCCAGCAAGTGGGCTATCCGTCACGAGACACTCAAATTCTATGATCCGGCGCGCGACAATCGCCTCGTTCCCGTCGACGTGGCCGTGCGCTGGGACAAGGAGATGCAGGCCAACGCCGGCATGATCACCCTGCCGGTGGCGATCCTCAACCACGGCAACACCGTCAAGAACACCGAGTATTCGTTCCTGACCAACATCTTTGCCGCGCGCGGCTATTTGGTGATCAGCCCGCAGCACGACCTGCCGACAGACCCGCCGATGGTGACCAAGGCTGGCGAGATCTATGTCGGCCGCCTGCCGCAAATCCAGCGCGGCGTGGCCAACATCCACTTCGCCATCGACGAAATGAAGAAGCTCCAGCCCAACGCCGACTATGCCAAGGTCACCATGGTCGGACACTCCATGGGCGGCGACATCTCGATGTACTTCGCCAAGCAGTATCCCGACGAGATCAAGAAGGTCGTGACGCTGGACAATCTGCGCGTGCCGTTCCTGACCGACGCCAAGTTCAAGATCCTGTCCTTCCGCTCGAAGGACACGCAGTTCAAGCCTGATCCGGGCGTCGTGCCCGATGCCGACGAGTGCGAGAAGTCCGGCATCACGGTGGTGAACACCAACTTCCAGCACAATGACATGCGCGACACCGGACCGGACGTCGCGAAGAACTCGATCCAGGCGATGCTCGACAGGTTCCTGGTCGATAGCGACAGTGAGGTGGCGCCGGTTGACACCAGGAGCGCGCCGCCGAAGATCCTCGAGCCAGGGCCGGTCTCACTCTACGTGCCGGATCCCTCGGCCAAGAAGGTCCAGAAGACCGAGACCGAGAAAGATCGCTTCGCGGTACCAAACTGACCTCTGCCCCTCCGCTCGGCGCACCCGCGCGAGCGCATTGACGCTTTCCTGATCCCGGCCCACATAATCCTCGCAGCAACGGCGAGGATTCATGGCTGCCGAACCGACCAAACCGAAATCCGGTAACGACATCGCTGCGCAGGCGGCCGAGGCCCGCCAGTCCGGTCGCTTGCCGGAAGCATCTCCGTCCAGCTCCGACGATATCGCCGCCTTCGTCGCCAAGGCGCGCGCGATGTCGCCGCATCACGCCAGCGGGCGCGGAAGGCTGATTTTTGCACTCGACGCCACGATGAGCCGGCAGCCGACCTGGGACATGGCCTGTGCGCTGCAGGCGGACATGTTTCGCGAGGCTGCCTCTCTGGGCAGTCTCGATATCCGCCTGGTCTATTACCGCGGTTTCAACGAATGCCGGGCGACTGGATGGATTTCCGACAGCGCTCACCTTGCCAGATTGATGGGCAAGATCGATTGCCAGGGCGGCAATACCCAGATCGGCAAAGTGTTGTCCGAGACGCGCCGCGAGGCGGTCGCCTCCGGGGTGCGGGCCGTGGTGTTCGTCGGCGACGCCATGGAGGAGTCCGCCGACGATCTCTGCGCCAAGGCCGGCGAACTCGGGCTGCTCAAGGTACCCGTCTTCATGTTCCAGGAAGGCGGCGACGCCACCGCCGAGCAGACGTTCCGCGAGATTGCGCGGCTGACCGGCGGCGCCTATTGCCGCTTCGATCCGGGCGCAGCGGCGCAATTGCGCGAACTGCTGCGGGCGGCTGCGGCCTACGCCGCCGGCGGCCGCGAGGCGCTGCTGCAATTGTCGAAAACCGCGAGCGGTGCGGCCAAGTTGATCGGCCAGATGAAGTGACTGCACCTCAGCTCTACCTATGACGTCGCCGCTTTCGCACGCATTGAGCGCGGCCGACATGTTGCTGACGGCGGTCGCCGCTTCGCCCGACAGCTTGTGGCGGTGCGCAAGCCAGGCGGATCATTGTAGGCTAGAAAGGTGGCGCCGGATGCCTCCTGCCACACCAGGGCCTCCAGCGGCAGATCGGCGCCGATGGTTCGCGATGCTTTTCCTCGCCGCCGCGATTATATTGCGCCCATGCCAACTCTGATTGCCGGCGTCGTCGCCGTTGTCATGCTTTATCTCCTGCTGCAGATGTTTCGGGCCGCCAACCCGGCGATGCTGGCGCGCGCGATCAAGATCGTCGGCGGCGTCTTGTCGCTCGCAGTCGCCGCCTATACCGGCATCAGGGGAGAACTTGCGGTGGCGATCCCACTCGGGATCTTTGGCGCCGGCCTGCTCGGCTGGTCGCCGAACGTGCTGGGCAATTTCAACAGCATCTTCGGCGGCGCGCGGCGTTCCGCCGGACAGAGTTCGCGCGTGCGCTCGAAATATCTCGACATGAGCCTCGACCACGACACTGGCGCGCTGTCGGGCCAGATCGTGGAAGGACCGAATGCCGGCCGCTCGCTCGACGAGTTCGACCTGCAGGGATTGCTGGCGATGGCCGCCGGCTTCGACGCCGAAAGCGTCACGTTACTTGAAAGCTATTTGGACCGCCGGTTTCCCGCTTGGCGTCAGGACACGCAGCGCAACGGGGCAGGGGGGCAGCGCCGCGCGGCGCCGGGCGGCAAAATGACGGAAGAGGAGGCCTACCAGGTCCTTGGCCTGCAGCCGGGAGCCTCGCGTGACGATATCAGCCGGGCGCACCGCGCTCTCATGAAGAAACTGCATCCCGATCAAGGGGGGTCGACGTACCTCGCTGCCCGTGTAAACGAGGCCAAGGATACCTTGCTTCGCACGCATTCTAGCTAACTCCGGCACGCTACCAAACGCTACAAACCGAGAGTTGCCGCTGCTTCTCTGTGCTGACGCTCCAGTCTCGCCCGCCGTTGTCCGGCGTGGTCGATCCCCTGTTCTCGAAAGCTTAACCGTAAATCCTTGCCGAGAAGTTTCGCGAGGGAACAAGTAGCCGCCGGTGCCACGGGCCGACGCAAGAAAGCCGGCGCTGGTGGGCGTCGGCTTTGCGATTTTCAGGTTAGAGCGTTTTCGAGCGAAGTGGACACCGGTTCGCGTGAAGAAAACGCGTCAAAACAAGAATCTAGAGCTT